>CAYZJL010000104.1:0-7489 GCA_964478615.1 uncultured Zetaproteobacteria bacterium | reverse complement strand
GAGCCGTATACGAGGCCCGTACGTACGGTTCTGTGAGAGGGATGAGGCAGTGATGCCTCACCCTACTCGATGTTTGCCCAGCATCGCTGGTAAACCTGTTCGGCGTGACTGGGGTGATTAGCTTGCGTTGAGGAAAAATCCGATACCCGGTCAGAGCTTAGTCTGTTGTCCTATCCTTTTTTTTGGACACATCAGATGATGCTACTTCGAGCCTGTGGTTAAATGTTGAAAATACCCTGTAGTTCTTCAAAACCATCTTCCAGTTCAATTTCAACCGCAGCAAGGTGTGTTTCGGTGATGCCGAGCCGTTGCATGGGTGGATAATGCAATGCATCAATGCCTTCAGGGGCATCATCAAAGGGCGCTTTATGGCCGCTTTCAGCGAGCATGAATTGTACGGCATCAATGAGATCAATGAGATTCTCACGCGGTCGATCATCGGATTCAACACCATGATGCGAAGCCAGTGAAATGAATGAATCTGGCATTTCCCAATAGGTGAGCAGGCGCCCCCCCATTTCCCTATGCAGTTGGCGCAAAATATGGTGACTCGTTTCAATATTACAACTGGCGAGCTCTTTGGGTACGGCGCAGACAATCGCTGACACACCCACATCAAATAACATACCAGCCATGAAAGCTTCTTCAGGGTCAACGCTGCCGATGAGCCTGGCCATATGTTGGGCAGCAGTGGCTACCAGTAGTGAATATTGTGTACTTTCACGCAGCAGCGTTTGCAAGCTTTTGTCTTTTACTGCCAGATGCAATTGCGATGAAATTGCTGTCAATAATTGTAGTGTTCGGCGTCCGCCAAGGCGTTGAATGGCCATGGAAAGATTACGAATTTCATGCGCACCTGTTTTAAAACGGGCACTGTTGGCAATGCGTAGTACGGTGGTAGAAAAGGTGGTGTCGGAACCTATGACCCGTGCGATATCAGCAGCGCCCTTCTCTTCATCTTTCACTATTTTACGCACTTCAATGACCGCTTCCGGTAAAATGGGCAGGCGGGCCTCGCCATCGCGAAAGCGACGTCGAATTTCTGTCGCCAGTTCAAAGGTGTCTTGACTCATGTTTCATGCCCCATCAATGTATAAATTTCTTCTACGCTACGGTGAGATGGTGAACGCGGTGCAATGCGATATACTTCTTCTGCAGTGGTGAAGCCCAGCAATACTTTGTACATGCCATCTTCCATCAGTGATAGCAGGTCGGTGCTGCTACAGCTGATCTGGCGTACTTCTTGTGAAGATTTGTGCGCTATAATGGCTTCACGTACATCTTCATTGAGTACGAGCAGCTCATGCAGGGCCGTGCGGCCATGATAACCTGTGCCATAACATGTGCCGCACCCCGTACCGCGATAAAAGGTGTGATCACGCAGGGTGATATCATCAATGCCAATCAAATTGGCAATACGTTTATTGGGCATATAAGCCTGACGGCAATCCGGACAGATGGTTCGAATCAGACGCTGAGCCAGAATACTTACGACCGTGGATGAGATGAGGAAAGTTTCCACCCCCATATCAATCAGCCGCAACAGCCCACCTATAGAATCTTCTGTGTGAAAGGTGGTTAATACTTTATGGCCTGTCAGGGCCGCTTGCACGGCTACCTGAGCAGATTTTTTATCGCGCACTTCACCGAGTACAATAATGTCGGGATCCTGACGCACGACTGATTTCAGTGATGCATCAAAGGTGCGCCCAGCCGTATTATCTACTGAACATTGAATAATGCCGGGCACGATATATTCCACCGGGTCTTCCACTGTAATAATTTTTGTGGTGGCGCGGTTGAGATAATCAATGGCGGCATAGAGGGTGGTTGTTTTTCCCGAACCAGTTGGCCCGGTAATCAAAATGACGCCGGTAGGCACATCCAGCGCTTCATGTTTAAAGCGCTCGAGCAAGCCCCGACTCATACTAATCTGTTCTATGCTTTTTAGCCCACCGCTACTGCGTAAGACGCGCATGACGAGATTTTCACCATAGATGGTTACATAGGTCGATACGCGATAGTCGGCCGTGATATTACCAACTTCGCGACTAAATCTACCATCCTGATGGCGACGACTATCTGAGATGTCCATTTCAGCCAATACCTTGATACGTGCCGTAACACGTTGGGCTAATTCGGGTGGTAGATCCATTTTATGGATCAATACACCATCGAGGCGCAAACGAATGCGTGTTTTATCATCCATAGGCTCGATATGAATATCACTGGCACCTTCGCGAATGGCCGCCAGCAAAATACTATCTACGACCTCGGCGACCTGATCCTGTACTTCACTCTTATTATCTGCAGCCTCGAGTTTACCGAGCATGGATAACAGGGCACTTTCAGCCGCGATGGAGATAATAGCTTGTTTTCTTAGCTGGCGTTCAATCTCTTCAATAGCGATATTGTTTAAGGGATTGGCCGTGGCAATGGATACCTTGGTTTCACTGGCTTCATATGGTACGGTCAGATGCATGCGCATAAACTTGATGGGGAACTTGCGCAATAACTGATGGTCAGCTGTATCAATATCGACATGCACCAGGGGTAGGCTTAATTGCTCAGATAAGGCTTGCGCCAATTGCCTGTCATCAATTAGTCCGAGTTTGCGAATGACTTCACCCATACGTTGGCCCGGCGATGCGGCGTGCTTCTGTTCGGCCTGTTGCAGTTGTTCAAGCGTGATATAACCCAGCTCGCAGATCAATTCACCAATGCGGAAACTGGTGCCATGTTTGCGAATCAGCCGACGCTGCTCATCTTCTGTGAGCATACCAAGTTCAACAAGAATGGTTGAAAGTAGCTTGTTATTACCCAGTTTTTGCTGAATGCGCATGGCCTTTTTAACATCAATGTCACGCAATACCGATTCAGAAACCAGCATGGCAGCAAAATAACCACCGGGGCAGCGTGCCAGGGCATCCATTAACGCTTTATGGGCTGGCTCAGCAACTGGTTTTTTCTCTTGATTCATCTCGTCTCCTGACATGCTAGTGCTCCGTCCGCAACAAAGCTCTGAAACGAAAGTGTTGTTGCGGACAGAGTGCTAAACAGAAAGTTTCAGCAGGATTCATGCCAGTTGTTCAGTTTTTGACGGGGTTGTTTTCAGATCGACTGAAATGATTTTGGAAACGCCGGGTTCAGGCATGGAAATACCAATCAGGCGATCAGCTTTTTGCATGCTGATTTTATTGTGCGAAATGGATAGGAATTGAACCCGATCAGAGAGCTCACGCACCATATCACCGAAACGTCCGACATTGGCATCGTCCAGCGGAGCATCGACCTCATCAAGCACACAGAAGGGAGCCGGTTTGATTTTGAAAATAGCGAATACGAGGGCCACGGCAGTCAGGGCTTTTTCACCGCCAGAGAGCAGGCCGACATCCTGTAATCGTTTGCCAGGAGGCTGGGCAATGACCTCTACTCCAGCCGTTAAAATATCATCACTGTCTAACGTTAATTCGGCCCTGCCACCGCCAAATAGCTGTGGAAACGTCTGTTTGAAGTTGGCGTTGGTTTGTTCGAAGACCTCTTTAAAACGTTGTTTGGTGGTGCGGTCAATGCCGGTAATTGTGTTGTTCAGCGTGCTTAAACTATCTTCGAGGTCAGATGCCTGTGTGCTCAGGAAGCCTTCGCGTTCACTGGCTTGTTCGAACTCTTCAATAGCCAGCAGATTCACCGGCCCAAAACGATGGATACGTTCTTCCAGTGTGTTGAGCCGTTGCATGATTGCATCGGCATCTTTGCATTGCTGCATATCTTCCGTGTCATTTGCGCTATCGTTCTCTTGCACCTGTTGCATGTCGAGTAACAGCTGCTCTGCAGATGTTTGGAAGCGCTGCTGAATCTCGATCTCGGTATCCTGTAGCCGTGCCGCATATTGAGCCTGCTCGACCTCAATGCTTTGACGTTGTGTAGCGGTGAGTTGTAACACTTGCTGGGCTTGTCGCTCGCTGCGTTCGGATTCATGTTGCAGTTGTTGCAGCGCATGGCCTGTGCTGCGGATTGCATTCAGCGTTTGATGGGCGGCATCCACGGTGCTTACGGAACGCGCCAGTTGTTGATCCAGGTCGTTCTGGTTATGGGCCTGTTTGAGCTCTGCATCGGCCTGTTGCAAACGTCTGTTATCCGTTTCTATTTGCGCTATCAGACGAGTATCCTCCTGTGATAAACGCTGGCGCTGCTGGATTATACTGTCACGGGCTTGTCTGAACAGTGCCAAAGCTTGATCAGCTTGTGCCTTGTGTTGGCGGGCATGATTGAGGTCGTCATCAGCTTGACCCAATACGTCATATTGGCGTTTTAACAGATCTTTGGCTTGTTGCTGCAGTGAAGATAGTCGGTTGAGATCAGCGGTTTGCGTGGCCTGCTCTTGCCAGTGTTGATGTTCTTTTGCCAGCTCCGTCAGATCCGTTTTCAGGCGTTGTTGATGCTCCTGCAAGGAAGAGAGGTCGGCCTGTGCGCGTAGCAGGGTAGCATCAGCACTATGTGCTTCGCTCTGGGCTTGCGTGGCTTGTAAATGTGTCTGCTGCCACGTCTGTTGCATCTGCTGCAGCGCCAGCTCAGCCACCTCGAACTGTTGTTTGTCCTGTTTAAGAATTATTTCTACCTGGCTGACTTTACACGCGTATTCGCGCAATGTCCGTTGGGCGGCCAGGCGACGTGCGGTGCGGTTACCCGAAGGAGGAATGAGCCAGCCATGTGGTTCCCGGCGCCATCCATCTCGGCTTACACAGCAGACGTTTGTTGCGGTTTTTGCGTTGATTGCATCTTCGATCTGTTCGAACAGCTGGATGGGAGCAAACAGATCGAATAGTGGATGTGCTGAGTCGATACCTATGGCCGTAGCCAGTGATGATGGGGGTATTGAGCTTGTTGGAACGCTCTGGCTTTTAAACAGCGCAACAGGTTCTGCGCTGGCTCGGCTTAACAGTTGCTGAAGTTCTTCAGCTGTTGCGTTTGCTGATATGTATAGATCTGCGGAACGTCCTCGTAAGGCTGCAGCTACGGCGGCTTCCAAACCCTCCGGCACATGCAGCGTTTCATCCACCCACAGGCACTGCTTTTCTCTAAATGCATGACGCAGATCATCTGATAGATCCCGGTTTTTGCTGCGTCCACGTAGCTCCTGCATGATACCATTGCATTCGTGCAGATCAGATTCTCGGGCATGGTAAAGCTGCGCAGATGTTTCCCTTGCATCGCGGCAGTGATCCAGTTCAATTTGAGCTTCATGCAGTGCTAATTCAGATCTCTGTATTTTTTGCTGTGCTGATGTTTGCTGTTGGGCAGCTGTTTCTGCATGCCGTTTCTGCATGTTGCGGTGTTGGCTCAGTTCGGTCAGGCGTGTGCTTAATTGGCTCTCGCGTTGTTGTAGTCTGTTCAGTGCTTGCTCTGTCTGTTGGCGTTGTTGAACAGCTTGCTCGCTGGCCAGGCGCAAGCGTTCAAATTCGGCCAGCAGACGATCACGGCGATTGCTTTGTGAGCGGTAGCGTATGGTGGCTTCTTCCACTGCTGCTGTGGTCTGTTGTTGTCTGCTAAGGAGCTCTGCATCGTTTTGCCTGGCGATTTGCTGTTCGATATCATCAAGTTCAGTGCTAAGACGTTGTTGCTGATTTGTACTCTCCTGCAAGCGGTGCTGCAGGGCTTCTTTACGTTCAGTAAATAGTCTGCGTTGACCGGAAGCGCGCTCTACCTGCTGTTGCAGATCAGATCGCTGCTGCTCAGCACTGCGCAGAGTATCCTGTACGCGTTGTGCGTCATCTTCATGTGTGACCAGCCGGGCTCGCGCTTCGGATACGGCTTTTTCACAGGCTGTTAATTGCTGTGCGCTTTTGCCCTCTTCGCTTTTGGCGCTGACAAGTTGCGTCTCAATATGCAGACAGTGATCAAGCAGTGCCTGATAGCGCAAAGCAAGGCTGAGCGACTGTAAACGACTGAATTCATGCTGCAGTGTTTTGAAGCGTTCAGCCCGTGAGGCCTGTTGTTTTAAGCTGCGGCATTGACTGCGCACCTCTTCGAGCAGATCAAGTATACGATCAAGATTTTGACGCGTCTCTTTCATGCGCCTCTCAGCTTCACGGCGACGGGAGCGATATTTCATTACGCCGGCGGCCTCTTCGAAGATCACTCTCCTCTCTTCGGGCTTGGCCGTTACCAGGCGCGCAATCGAGCCCTGCTCGACAATAGCATAGGCGCGTGTGGAGATGCCGGTATCGAGAAATAGATCTACGATGTCCTTGATGCGAACCATTTTACCATTGATAAATGCATCGGAATTACCATCCCGGGTGAGGCGACGGCGAACACGTATTTCATGCGTGTCGTGGTAGGGTGAAGAGAGAGAGCCCTTTGCAATGCTGAACGTGAGTTCGACATCACAGATAGCAACAGGAGCCCTGGTCTCTGAGCCTTGAAAGATAAGGTCATCCATGACCCCGCCGCGCAAATGACGGGCGGAATGTTCACCGAGTACCCAGCGCAATGCATCGACAATATTGGATTTACCACAACCATTCGGGCCAACAATAGCTGTAATGCCCCGATCCAGATCAATCCGGGTGGGATCGACAAAGGATTTGAAGCCAGCCAGCTCAATGCGTTTTAGTCGCAAGAGCGCCTGATTACGATTGTGATAAAATCGATGTTAGCCATTAGCTAACAATCGCAGGAAAACAGCAGTGGCCTGTTGTGTGTTATTTTGAGCTGCTTTTATCAAGCAAATGGGCTTTGAAAAAGATAACTGCCAGTACAGCTAAGCCGAGTGCGCCTATGATTGCCATATCATCCATGATGTGATCCTCCATTAAATTCTCACCCCACTATATATGGTGGTGATGATCTCCCTAGATCGGACGATAAGGTATGTTTCCTCTGTTTGATGTCAATAAATTTTATGTGGTTTTATTCATGTATTCACAATCTTTGTTTGGAAATAATTAATAGTATCAGGGTGATATAAAACTAAGCTGAAGTAGTACATATTAATGGTGTTTTAATCTTGACAGGTTTAATGTTCGGCGCATGTTGAAACTTGGCCAGCATATGCGTGTCTTTTCCCGATTGATGATCGGCTTATTTGCTATGCAAGTTTTAGTGGGCGGTTTTTGTCTGCTGACGAGTGAAGCGCACGCAATGCCGCAGTCGGTACATACGCATGATATAAGTGCGCATTGCGCCAAGTCTGTCGATGCTGATCATCAGCATAGTTCGGATCATGCCGATAGTTGCTATCATTGTGATCAACCTGATGAGTTATCGAATCCTGCATTTTCTTCTACAGTTTCGATGCCTTTGGTCTTTTCAGATGTAAGCATCATGCCTGCTGCACTATTGAGCATGCACGATGCCAGCGGTTTCTTGTCTACACGTACACCGACCGGGCCACCACGCTCGTCGTCTCTTCTTTATACAACCACTCAACGTATTTTAATCTGATTTAATCTTTCTGTGTTGTCACATCGTTTGATGTGATGTTTGT
>CAYZJL010000103.1:0-7503 GCA_964478615.1 uncultured Zetaproteobacteria bacterium | reverse complement strand
GTAAGTGCGAATACATAACATGGTCATATCTCCGCTGAAGCCTAGGGTCAATGGATTTAAATTCAGTAGCATACTGAATATTATACAGTAATATCAGTAAGTTAAAAGCTATTTACGCCTGAAATATGGAACTCCTTTCGCCCATATTAACCACGATAAACTTGTGTAGACACCTATGCTTAAAATGGGGTTTCAGATAAAGCTACCATTGAACTTGCGCAAACCATGCGGCATTGCCACCATGCCGCCATGCAGGCTACAATGAAACAGCCAATGCAATTAGCGCAAGCTTATCAACATTGTCTGGATATCGCACGAAACCACTACGAGAATTTTCCAACAGCTTCTAAACTGCTGCGGGCTGATCTGCGCCCGGCCGTTGCGGCCATTTATGCCTATGCCCGTCATGCCGATGATCTGGCTGATGAGGGGGATGCGCCAGCTGAAGTCAGGCTGAAACAACTCGATGCCTGGGAAACCCTGTTGGAGCGCTGTGAACAGGGTGGACAGATCGATCATCCCGTGTTTCAGGCCTTGAGTGATAGCATCAATATACACAATCTCGATATTGAAGAGCTAAACAATCTACTCATCGCTTTTCGCATGGATGTTACCATTCATGCCTATTCAACACTGGGTGAGTTACTGTTTTATTGTAAACACTCTGCCAATCCGGTTGGACGTTTGATGTTACAGCTGCACGGTATCCGTGACACCCGCGCCATACTCTGCTCGGATAATATCTGTTCGGCGCTGCAGTTGATCAACTTCTGGCAGGATTTAAGTATCGATCTGCCCAATGGGCGCTGTTACCTGCCCGAAGAGTGGTTGCAAGCATTCGGCCTTACAGGGCAACAACTACTGGATGCAGAGATTGATTCGAACACCTTACGGCCTGCACTGTTGAAAGCTATTTGCGAAACCCGTCAAATGCTTGAAGCAGGCACGCCACTATTGGCGATGGTTCCCTTTCGTCTGCGCCTGCAAATCGCTGCAACGATTCATGCCGGGCACTTGATATTAAACAGGATTGAACAACTGGATAATCCTCTGCATGAACGTGTAACCGTCAGTAAATCCGACTGGAAAGCGCTGGCACTGCCAATATTGAAAGATACACTATTTCCACCTAAGGGAAGTAACTAAACATCATGACTCCAGAACAATACTGTCGCGATAAAACCCGAGGGTCCGGCTCCTCTTTTTTTTACGCTTTTCTTTTTCTACCTGAAGATCAACGCCGTGGCATGATGGCACTCTACGCCTTTTGCCGGGAAGTGGATGATATTGCTGATGAGATCAAAGAGCAGGATGTTGCTCTGCCCAAGCTGGCATTCTGGCGTGAAGAGTTATCACGCGCATTTAACGACAAACCCACCCACCCGGTTGGCAAAGAGCTGCAATGGACCAAGCAGCACTTTGCGATTGATGAAGAGCTATTGGCTGAAATCCTTGATGGCATGCTGATGGATGTGAATCGTAAACCTATCCTGAAGGGATCAGATCTCTCCCTCTACATCTACCGTGTAGCTGGTGTGGTTGGCCTGTTAAGCATTGAAGTGTTTGGTTATAACAATCGTAAATGCCGCGATTTTGCCACCTCATTGGGAGAAGCACTGCAGTTAACGAATATCCTGCGTGATGTAGCAGAAGATGTGCGCATTGGCCGTATCTATATTCCTCAGGAAGACAGGATTCGTTATCGCATCAGTGATCAGGATTTTAAAGATGGCGAATGCAATCAGGCCATGAAAGAGCTGTTGCGGGAATATGCAGAGAAAGCAGAAGCCGCATACAGACAGGCACTCTCCTATCTGCCTGACGAAGATCGTGAGTCTCTGCGCCCGTCCATTGTTATGGGCACCATCTATTATGCCTATATGAAAGAGCTCAGGGATGCAGACTTTGATGTCTGGCATAAACCTGTGCATATCCTGCCATTGCGAAAGATATGGATTGCCTGGCGCAGCTGGCGTTATGAGATCAAAGCCTGCAAAAAGAATCTACCGCTCAAACTGGATTTCTAGGCGTCTGGTGGACTTATGAGAAAGATAGAGTGAGTAGCCCTGATCAACCGGCAGCGCATAAGGTTGCCATCATCGGTGCTGGATTAACCGGACTAACAGCGGCCATCCGACTGGCTGAACAAGGTCTGGATGTACATATCTTTGAAGCATCCTCCAAAGCAGGTGGCAGAACGCGTAGTTTTTATGAAAAACAGGTTGATTGCCTCTGTGATAACGGCCCACACCTGCTTGTCGGTGCCTATCAGGCAACTCGGAAACTGCTGAACGATTGTGGCATTAACCATCATCTAACATGGCAATCCAGCTTGCTTTTACCGCTTTGGGATAAGCAGCGTGGTGCTTTTGATTTCAAACCCAGCACCTGGCTGCCCATTCAACTGGCGCTACTCAAGGCGGTGAGTGCTCTACCCGGCCATGATATATCATCTGCTTTTGCCATGATTAAACTTGCATCGACATTCAGGGCTGAAATGGATGAGCGCTGCACCGTAAAAGCGTGGATGGCTCAACTATCCATGCCACAAGCACTTATCGATGATCTGATTGAACCCCTATGTCTGGGAGCTATGAATGAGCAGATCGACAGTGCCAATGCACTCTCATTTCGACGCGTTCTGCACGAGAGTTTTGCCAACCATCAACAGGCCCGTCTGGGCTGGTTCAACAGACCTCTGGATCAGGCATTCATCCAGCCACTGTGTGAACAGGCTGAAAAACTGGGTGTAACAATACATACCCGCTCTCTCATTCGTTCACTAAAGGTCGATCAGAGTAACGGGCACAAGATAGTCATTCAGGACCAGGCATTTGAACGCGTCATTATTGCGCTGCCAGCCTATGCCAGTGATCGACTGTTAGGTAGAAAACCGTCCTGTGAATCACGGGCCATTTGTAATGTTCATCTCTGGTTTGATCAGGATTTCGATTTCCCATCACCTTTTATTGGCGGGCTCGGGACGACCGGACAGTGGTTTTTTGATGTCTCATCGCAAATGTTGGATGACTCAGCGCATCAGCAAACAGAGCAAAAGAAATTGCGCCATATCTGCGCTGTTATCAGTGCCGACCAGAGCAATCTGGATAATCAGACGCTGATACAAATCATCAGAGATGAGATCAGAGAGATTACTGCCAATCACGGCTTGAGTCCTGTGCATTATCGGATCATTCGGGAAAAAAGAGCCACTGTTCAGGTGCGCCCTGATCATGATAAGGAAACCTTGCCAGGTGCCTTTATCGATGCCTCAGAGTGCCCGAAACCTGGGCAACTGCCTGCAACCATAGAATCGGCGGTAAAACGCGGTGAGCAGGCAGCAATATCCTGTCTTAAACGGTTCACAACGTAACGTTATCCACTTCTTCCACATTTTCAACTTCGTCATCAGCATCAACTGCTACTTTTATAACCCCATCAAATAAACGAACATAAACCATTGAAATATAATGACTAATAAGCATGCGTAAATTTTAGGCATACGATTAATATTCCTTAATGTATAAAAAACATAGGCTTTTAAGCTCTTTCATCCACAAAGTTACCCACAGCCTGTGTGTATAGTTGCAAAAGGCTTTGAAAACAAAGGATTTATCACCTCAAAATTCACTATTGCACAGAATTTTAGTCGTTTTATAATTAGACTCATGAACAAACTATTCAGACAAACTACGCTAGCAGATAAGTTCATTGGAGAGCTTGATCGGGCTTTGAATAACATATTTTGCAAACAGACCAGCTCCCGTCCATTTCCTGCCGATACTGTTAAGGCTAGCGCCGAGCCGCTCAGCTCGGAGCAGAAGAGAGAGGCAGCCAGTCTGATGCGTGTAAATCATGCCGGTGAAATGGCTGCCCAGGCTCTCTATCAAGGTCAGAGCCTGACTGCCCGTGACCCAAGCCTGGCCGATAAACTTAAAAACGCATCACTGGAAGAGGCCGATCACCTCAACTGGTGCCGCAGACGTCTGGAAGAACTTGATCAGCGCCCCTCCCTGTTTGATCCCTTCTGGTATGCCGGGTCATTCGCGATCGGCATGGCGGCAGGCATTGCCGGTGATCGTTGGAATCTGGGCTTTCTGGCTGAAACAGAGAAACAAGTTGTACGGCATCTGAATGATCATCTCGAACGCTTGCCCGAAAATGATGCACGCAGTCGCGCTATTGTCGAACAGATGAAAGTTGATGAGCAGGGTCATGCCGATCTGGCTGAACAGTTGGGCGCTGCTGCATTGCCTCAGGGCGTTAATAAAGTCATGAAACTCACATCAACAGTCATGACATCTGTAGCTGAAAAGATCTAATCTTGCATACAGGGCTCTGTTCAGCTTAAAAAAAGCAGTTAACAGCACCTTAATCTGATTATTTCAGTCACCAGGCACAAAAAAAAGCGGCTAAACCATGATGGTCCAGCCGCTTGAATATACGTCTTACAGCGTTAGATCATTTGGCCTAACGAGGTTTGTGCCTGTCTTGCTTCAAGTAGTACCAGACCAAGGTTTGCACCCTGGTTAACGATCACAATCAATGATGCTCTGTGCTCAATATCAAACAACAGAATACCAGCACTCGCACCACGGATATTTACCTCCTGAAAATCGCCCACTTTCAAGGTATCTGTCACACGTTTAGCCAGACTGCCAAGCGCTGCACCCATGGCTGCAGCCGCATCGCCCTGATTTCCACCCAGCTGATCAGCAATCATCATACCATCCGGACTGATAACACCAGCTCCTTTGATATCTGACGTTGCCATTTTCAATTCATTCAGAATTGCATTGATTTTTTCCTGTTTTGTAGCCATCTACATCTCCCTGTATCTAGTTTGTTTTCTTAATTCGATTATGTTGGTAATTGATATACATCTTTCATCGCATCAGCACCCGGCTCAAGAACCTCTACCCAGTCGATAAACTTTTTACACATATCTTTACCTTTGAACATAGCACCATGTTGTGGCGCAATGATTTCGATATCCAGTTGGCGCACCATTTTAGCCCATAACTGACATGCAGTTTTGCTAGCCATATAACGGTTATGGAAACCGATCATTTCACCTGCATGGGCATCGAAATCTTCGACGAAACGGTAATCAACAATGGCTGCACCAAGATCACCGGAATAAAGAATTTTTGAAACCGGATCGTAGACATGGAAATTGCCGGCAGAATGCAGGAAGTGAGCAGGAATAAGCTGCAACTCACAACCTTCAAGATCGAGCTTCATGCCGACATCAGGAATCTCTTTCATGCGGTCCATTACACTGCCATCCACACCGAAGTGAGCGACAAAACGACGCCAGATCGCAGACATATACGCATCCGCATCGGTAATCATTAACCAGCCATTTACGGAAGCTACGATATCCGGATCCTGATGCGACAAAAACAGGTATTCCAATGCAGCTGGCGGTAGATGATCTGGCAAAGCCGAGAAGAGTTTTGCATATACTTTATGCCCACCCGGATCTAACAACATGCCTTTACCATTATGAACGATCAGATGCTGATTCGCAGTGATCATTTCACCTTCGGTAAAGTCTTCAAAAAAGACACATTTATGGTTTTCATTTTCAAACAGTATATCTGCCATGATGTTTATTTATCCCCCTGTTTTATATTCATTTCCGGTTTGTTATTAACGCTACTAGAAAACCTACCTGTCCAAAGCCATGGCATCGGCAATCCGTTCACTCAAATCAGCCAACAATTTGAGCATCCCCTTGGGAACGGTTGCAGTATCCATGACCAGCACAAATGGTTCACCCCCCACATCAAGATCTTTAATGACCATCAGATGTGAATCTTCCAGCACAAGCGCAACACAGGTGATACTCTCGTATTCGCCCAATCGCTTGGCATGCTCCCCCACCCTGATTAACTCAGGTGCAATAGCAGACATGCCTGCATGGGCTATTTCACCTGCATGACTAACCGCCAGACCATGATGATCGGCAAGCAACAATGAATGCATATGATATTGTTGACGCACCTCATCCAGAATGAGGTGTAAATGTTGATCCAACGTAACTTTCAATGATTAGCCCTCCAGCAAGCAGTATTTAACCCTAAATGAATGAGGGTTTCCACAAAAAACTTTTCTGACTCATTTTTCTTCATATTCAAACAGTTAACGCACTGTCACTTTTATACTGCGATTGATTTCATTGACGACCGCATCAAATTCACGTAGTTATTCATTTATGACTTCAGCATATCAACTTACCTCCTCTCAAAAATGGTAAACTATTATGGATATTAATATCGTAGGTAGCCTTTGCGGCTCGCCTATCATTCACTACAAGGATGTTCTGGAATTATTAAACTGTGAAAGAGTCAGCCTCTCTCACCATGGGGAATTTTCCGGAAAACCAACAACACGTATTTATGTGAATGACCGTTGGGTTTTAAAGATCTGTCGAAATGATGGCTTCCGATCATTACCCGTAGCTGAAAAATGGTGTCAGATTCAAATCAAAAAAGAGCAGGAGTATGATTTATACCACCCTCAGCGCACATGGGTTGTCTGTGGTATGAATAATAAATGGATTCTAGCCAACATCACTCCCCGTATGCAGGCCTTACACACCATTGATGCTAAAGCCATTGAGATCAATGAATGGGTACGTATTCTGGCTGAAGTACTGTATATATATATCACATTCACCTCCAAATTCAGACTTCGTCTGGATGAAGGTCTGTCCAATTTCTCTCTAGATGATGGTAAGGTCTATTATTTGGATGATGACATTTATCGATGGGATAACTTTTTTTCTTTTTCAGCCATGCTGGGCAACTGGATAAGAAAGTCCCCCACTCTTGCCATGAACGCAGCCAGCTGGACAAAACTCGGTGAAATACTTCAGCCGATATTGCGCAGTCACTCTTCTGATGCAGAAGATATCGTACACGAGGGTTTGATTGATCAAATCGTGGGGCAGCAGGAAACACTGAAACAGGCTTTTCTCACAGCCCTGCGTCCAACATATAAAGTCACTATGACACAGCATGCCAGTGGTGAATTCCAGGCATCAGAATCGATAGCTATCCTGGCGGATGTACATGGTAATATGCCAGCTTTTAAAGCGATCTTGCATGAGCTGGACAAACATGGTGTTCAGAAATATTTTATTCTGGGTGATCTGGTGGGATATGGACCCAACCCCAAGGAGTGCATTGAACTCATTCGACAGAGAGATATGTTCTGTATTCGTGGCAATCATGATCACTATGTTGCATATAATGGTGATGTCAGGGTAGCCATGGGAAAAATGGCGAAATGGACCGCTGACTGGACACTGAGTCAACTCGATGATGATGACAAAATGTGGTTAGGTGCCCTGCCTGTACGCCATCAAATAGGACACTTATAAACATCTCAGAGCCCACGAGACTAAGGCGAAGATAATATGCCGACTACGACTATAAAAAAAAGAAAAAGAAACAAACAGGAATAATAAGCAGACAAATCAGAGAGTATACAAAA
>CAYZJL010000102.1:0-7525 GCA_964478615.1 uncultured Zetaproteobacteria bacterium | reverse complement strand
CCTTTTTTTTGGTGGCCGAAAAGGAGGGACGACGATGTTTTGTAGCTCTCAGCCCTTGCAATGATGACGCTCACCGTGAGTATTGGAGGCGATGAATTTGCGATATACGATTTTCACTTGTTGTTGTGCGGTGTTGATGTTCTTGTCTCCTGCCATGGCATCTGCAGCGAATAATACGGTTGTCCGTGATGTACGCTTGTGGACGGCGCCTGATCATACGCGCCTGGTATTTGATCTCAGTGGTAGCATGCATTACAAACTGTTTCGACTGCATGGGCCTGAGCGTATTGTCATTGATATGAATAGGGTCTCCCTACAATCCGACCTGAAAAAGTTAGCACTACCTGATCCTGTGATTAAAGAAATTCGTCATGGATCTTCATCTCCGAATGTTGTGCGCATTGTGATTGATGTAAAAGAAAAGGTTCAACCACGCTCTTTTTTACTGAAACCGATGAAGGGAAAACCGCATCGTCTTGTGGTTGATCTGATGCGACCTGAAAAAGTAGCGAAAGTGGCAAAGAGTGCTGTGTCGAGAGGCAGTAGGCAGCAGCTTGTGATTGCGGTAGATGCAGGACATGGTGGAGAAGACCCAGGCGCAAGTGGACCGCATAAGGTAAGGGAAAAGGATATTACCTTGGCTGTAGCCAAAAAACTGGCTAAAAAAATTAATGCTTACCCCGGTATGAAGGCAGTACTGATTCGTGAAGGTGATTATTTTGTGTCATTGAAGAAAAGGGTAGATTTGGCGCGTAAAATGCGGGCAGATCTGATGATTAGTATCCATGCAGATGCGATCAATGTTCGAAGTGTAAAGGGGGCGAGTGTGTATACCTTGTCTGAAAAAGGCGCGACCCCGGATAGGGCGGCCAGAGCACTAGCTGAGAAAGAGAATGCCGCTGATGATGTCGGCGGTGTGGCATTTGAGCAGGTTAATGACCCTTTAGTGAACCGTATCTTGGGTGATATGCTAAGACGTGCCAGTTTGAACAGCTCCCAATTGATGGCTGAAGAGGTGTTGACCAGCTTGACAAAGGTAGGGCCGATCAAATATGCAGAACCCAAACATGCCCGTTTTTATGTGTTGAAAGCGATGGAGATACCCAGTGTGCTGGTGGAGCTGGATTTTATATCGAACCCAATACGTGAAAAGAAACTGAAAAATGCTCGACACCAACAGCGCCTTGCTACTGCACTATTTGATGCCAGCCTTGGCTTTTTTCGTAAAATGGGGCGTTTGAAACAGTCGAAGATCCAGCATGTTCAACCTCCTTATCGACCATCGGCAAACATGGTTGATTACGCCGCCTTACACACAAATGACATCTACTGAACTCTATCGTCGCCTGTTAGGCTTTCTGCTGCCTTATAAGGGCCGTTTATCTGTGGCTGTTTCCTGTATGGTGGTATTGGCGGCCTGTACTGCGGCGATGGCCTGGATGTTGAAGCCAGTACTGGATGAGGCGCTTTCAGGTAAGAATGAAGAGCTTATCTACCTTATTCCACTGTTGGTGATTGTGCTGTACCTGGTTAAAGGGGTGGCCTATTTCGGGCAGGCCTACATCATGGGGTATATTGGCCAAAAAGTGATTTATGATTTGCGTAACCTGCTTTATCAGCGCTTAACATCACAATCGTTAGCGTTTTTTGCCCATCGTAAAACTGGCGAGTTGCTGGCTCGGCTCTCCTATGATGTCACGTTGGTGCAGGCGGCTGTAAGTACGGCTGTGACGGCACTGATGCGTGATGCGATTTCCATCGTTTTCCTGATTGGTGTGATTCTTATTCAGGATTGGTTATTGGCAATGATTGCGATGTTGGTATTTCCTGCTGTGGTTTATCCTATTGCCCGCTTTGGTCGGAAAATGCGCCATGCAACCCTGGATGGGCAGGCCGCTATGGGTGATTTGACCTGTCTACTGGAAGAGACGGTGGGTGGTATTCGGGTAGTGAAAGCCTTTGGTATGGAAGCGTATGAGCGCGGGCGTTTTCGCAAATTTACCGGTGACTTTATGTCGCATCAGCTCAAAATATTTCGTGTGAATGCACTCTCATTTCCCATTATGGAGCTGCTGGCTGGTTTCGGTATTGCCGGTGTGTTGCTTTATGGCGGTATGCGTGTGGCTTCCGGTGAAACAACTGCGGGCACATTGGTATCGTTTCTTGCTGCGGTGATTATGCTGTATGAGCCTGTGAAACGATTGTCTCGGGCAAATAATGAAATTCAACAGGGTTTAGCTGCTGGCGAGCGTGTTTTTGAGGTGCTCGATGAGCGCGTTGAAGTGGAAGACGCAGCGCATGCGCATGAGTTGCCCCCCTTCTCGAATGCTATTAAATTTGAACAGCTTGATCTGCACTATTCAGGCAGTGATCATGCAGTCTTGAGGGATATTAATGTTACGGTGACTGCCGGACAGGTTGTGGCGCTGGTGGGGCGAAGTGGTGCGGGTAAAACATCATTGGTGAATCTGGTGCCGCGTTTTATGGATGTATCTGCCGGGCGGGTGTCGATAGATGGTCTGGATGTGCGTGATGTGACACAGGCCTCTCTGCGCAGTCAGATTGCCCTGGTGACGCAGGAGATTATCCTGTTTAATGATACGATACTCAATAATATTGCTTATGGGCATGCAGACATTGATATGGTCAAGGTTGAGGCTGTGGCGAAAGCTGCCAATGCACATGAATTTATTGAAAAACTGCCGCAAGGATATGATACGATTGTAGGCGAGCGTGGTGTGATGCTTTCCGGTGGGCAACGTCAACGTATCTCGATGGCTAGAGCTTTGTTGAAAGATGCACCGATTCTGATTCTGGATGAAGCGACCAGTGCGCTGGATAGCGAATCTGAGCGTCTGGTGCAGCAGGCCATCGATCGCCTCATGAGTGGGCGTACGGTGATTGTGATTGCGCATCGTCTCTCCACGATCCGTCATGCCGATCAAATCGTTGTGCTGGATGAGGGGCGGGTGATTCAGAAGGGTGAGCATGAGGCCCTGTTGCGTGAGGGCGGTTTGTATGCTGAGCTTTATAACCTTCAATTTGACTCTCACAAGCTGGCGTCAAACAAGCCTGAGTTGCATACGGCAGAGTCACTTTAAAAAGGATAAATTATCGTGAAAGATCGCCTGATTACCTGGTTGGTACCTCGTCTGATTAAGCTGATTATTCTGTTTTTACTGAATACCATTCGTTGGACGGTTGTCGGTAAAGAATATTCTCGTAATGACCCACAACGCAGTATCTATGCTTTTTGGCATGCCCGCATGCTGATGGTTCCGCGCATTTCAAAGCGTGGGGCATGGCATGGCTATATGTTGATTTCATCGCACCGGGATGGTGGTTTTATTGCTGATGCGATGCATCTCTTAGGTATTGAGACGGTGCGTGGTTCATCTACGCGTGGTGGTGCGCGGGCGATGTTAAAGATGCTCAGGGCAGTGAAAAATGAGAACAGGCACTTGGGGATTACCCCTGATGGCCCGAAGGGTCCACGTGAAGTGGTGCAGAAAGGTACGGTTCAGCTGGCCATGAGTTCAGGGTTGCCAATTATTCCGGTCTGTTATGCTAGCAAGCGTCATTGGCGCATTCATTCATGGGACAGGTTTTATATCCCGCAGCCATTCACTTCAGGTGTGTTTGTGATGGGGGATGAGGTGCATATATCCAGAGATGATGATCTCGATGCTGCTGTTGCACGTACTCAGTTCGCTATGGATGAAGCTCAGAGAGTGGCAGATACGTATTTCGATTAAAGCTTGCTGTTAGCCCGCACTGTTCATGAATCGCCGTGATGATCGCGCCGGACCTTTGTTCGCAACGGATTCCGAAGAAGAAGACCGTAGCTATGCATACGGATGACTGACAAGGTGAATGCCGCTTGCGGCAGAGAAGGTGCCCTGGGGTATGAGGGATTCGTTGCGGGTAAAGGAACAAGTGAGGGCGCGGTAGCATTTATGAATAGTGCGGGTTAACCGAACAGGCGTGAAAAGATACCCTGTTTAGGTTGGCCAGTCTCTTTGGCCAGAATCAGAATGGTAGAGATGTTATCCGGGCCACCTGCATCATTGGCCATTTGAATTAGCTGGGTGCTGATTTTCTTCAGGCTGTTGTTGCCGCGTATCATGGTCTGGCATATATCTTCATCAGATACAACATCGGTTAATCCATCTGAACACATCAGATACAGATCTTTGTCCCGAACAATATCTTCAACCAGATCGGCTTCTGCATCAGGTGAGATGCCAAGCGCACGGGTGACCAGGTTTTTGATCGTGGAGTGACGGGCATCATCGGCCGTTAGCAGTCCGCGTTGTACCTGTTCGTGAATCAGGGAGTGATCTTCGGTGACATGCGATAGCTTTTTATTGCGCAGGCGATACATGCGTGAATCACCGACATGGGCAGCAGTGATGTGATTGCCGTAAAAAGCTGCAGCCAGAACAGTTGTTCCCATGCCGGCGCATTCAGCTTGTGTTTGTGCTGTTTGATAGATGGTGTCATTAGAGTCTTTGATTGCTTGTCGTAGCAGGACTGATTCGCCTGTAAAGCCGGTGTCCGTATCAATTTGTGCTTGTGGCATATCAAGTATTTTATCTTTCAGCGATGCGGTGATGATATCAACGGCCATCGCACTTGCTACTTCCCCTGCGTTATAACCTCCCATGCCATCAGCAAGAACTGCGATACCATGTGAAGGCGTAGTAAGCACACAATCTTCATTGTGGTCGCGTTTGATGCCAACATCAGTCATGGCAAACATGTCTACTGAAATCACTGGCTTTCTCCATTGTTTTTCAATTCTTGCAGGCAAAGGCCGACTTTTCCAAGCACATCATTGGCTGTTGCAATGCGTTGTTCTTCTTTTTTAGTGAGTAGTTCATCAATAAGCAAGCGAATGCCATCAGGTACATCAGGGTTATGCTCGCGAATATCTGCATGCGGTTGTTTGGCGATTTTGTACATCAGTTTTGATAATGACTCGGCTCTAAAAGGGCGTACTCCGCTTGCCAACTCATAAAGCATGACGCCGAGTGAAAAGAGATCAGAGCGGCCATTGAGCTTTTTGCCTGAAAGTTGTTCAGGAGACATATAGGAGGGGGTTCCCAATACCACGCCAGCTTTGGTTTTGCTCGAGTCAATAATATGTGCGATACCGAAATCTGTAACTTTTACCGATCTGTTTTTTAAAATCATGATATTGGCCGGTTTGATGTCACGGTGGATAACGCCGTGGTTATGAGCGTATTGCAGTGCTTCAGCAACTTTCCCGATAACCTTTAGCGTGGTGGAAAAAGGCAGCAGCCTACCTTTGTTGGTGTAGGGTGAAAGATCAATGCCATCAAGGAACTCCATGGCGATATAAGCCAGCTCATGTTCATCTCCTGCATCAAATATGGTGACGATGTTCGGGTGATTCAGCATGCCTGCGATTTCAGCTTCATGAAAGAACTTGGTTTTAACCTCTTCTAACTCTTCTGGCTCAAAATCTTGCGATAATGTCATGGTTTTAATCGCTACCTTACGGTTTATTTTGGGATCTCTACCCAAATAAACAGTGCCCATGGCACCCTTACCCAATTCATTGATGATTTCATAGCGACCTAATGTGGATATGTTTTTTCCTGTGAGCAGCAGGGTTGAGAGTGCCGCATTTGATTCTTCGCCAGTTGGATTCTCGTCACTGTTTTTAGCAGCAGCCATGCGAGATTTAATGTCTTGATAATCCGGATTATGGGTGGTGATTTGCGCATATACTGCGGTGGCTTGTTCAAACTGTCGTTTGCGTTCAAAGGCCAGTCCCAATTTGTAAAGGATCTCCAGCATATCATCATCAATCGGGCAGTTCATGAACTTTTCGAAGGCTTGATCCAGCATGCCTTGGTTCTGAAATGAAACACCCAGCATTTTGTTGGTATTGTGCAGGTTTTTGGTTGGCTTCTTTTGCAGTCTGCTGAAGGAAAGTCGTTGTTTGTAAGTGATGGCGGGATGGCCAATAAGCAGCAGCAGGGCGGCGCTGAAGGTTTGAAGCCAGATAGCGTAATATTCGAGCGCGGCGAGATCACTGCTTATTAATATGATGAAGATTAGCCCGGAAGTAATGGCGGCTGAACGGGTTGTCAGGCGAGGTAAGAGGTAGATAAGATAGAGGCCGATGAGAAGTAGCAGGGCTAATTCAGCGCGATGAGTCCAGCCGGGGCGTTGAAAGATGTGATTGTGTAAGATGCTTTGCAACACATGGGCACTAAACTCCATACGTGTCATGTTTTGCTTGCCCGGGGTGGAAATGATATGGCTGGGACTGTTTTCTACATAACTAATGAGGACAATCTTGTCTTTGAATGTTGAGGCAGGGATTTGTCCTTCAACGAGTTGGTTGAATGTATAAGTCTGAAAGAATGGCTCACCATTAGTTTGGAAGAATGAAGGGTATATGCGGGTTTGCGCATCAGTGGGGATCGTTAATGGCCCCAACTCAATCTCTTTGCCCATATCGATGCGGATGTCATCAAGAGATATGTTTAATGTTTTTGCAGCCAATAACAGTGTTAATGATGGGAAATAATGATCTCCATAAGCGATGGTCAGCGCTTCAGACCTTACTATGCCATCGTTATCTTTGAGTGTGTTGATGTGTCCGATGCCTGTAGCAGCCAGTGTGAGCTGTTTATAAGGGGCGGAGATGACGGATGCAGATATGGGGTCATGTGTATAACTTGTATTGACATGTTTGAGTGCCATTGGTTTTAAAAAAGAGGGCAGCGCTGACCTGTCGTCTTGCATGTTGTTTGCACTGATCTCGAAATATAGAGGTAAAACGATATTGCCAGCATTGATAATGGCCGTTTCAAGCGCATTATGATGAGCGTTGTTTGTGCTAATGGCAGTTGAGGATGCTTGTTCTTTGAGTGAGGCATCAATACCGATGAATCGCGCATTGGCTGTAGTGAACTTGTCGATTGCTGAAGCGATGGCTTGTTGGGATGTGAGTCCAGTTTTGCGCAGAGTGCTTGTACGTATATGAAGCATTACAATCTGATTGTCCGGTGATTGTGTGCTGTTGGTGACAGATGCATCATAAATAGTGTTTTCTATGCTATCGAGAGGTGTGATTCCCTGTTGGGCTGCAACTACAAAAAGTAGCGTCAGTATGACACCAACGAACCCATCCGATTTCCAGATTGCACCAAAATTCAAAAGAAACAGCCCTCCCTGTAAAGGTTGAATTCTACGGTTGCGTAACGCTAACGTTGATTCATCTGTCAGGTAACCGCAGGAAGCTGTTAGGATTACACATATGAACACGTTAGAAATACGCATGTATATTGGCAATAATGGGGGCAGTGTGCAACTGTCCTTTTGTATTGCTTGAAATGGACTGCGATTATTGAAATAATGCTATCTCCCTACACGATAAATTCGTGTTGACAGTCCTACTACTGCTCATTACGGTTCGCGCACATTTTCCCTGATAGTTCAGTTGGTAGAACGGTGGACTGTTAATCCATATGTCGCAGGTTCGAGT
>CAYZJL010000101.1:0-7554 GCA_964478615.1 uncultured Zetaproteobacteria bacterium | reverse complement strand
ATCTATAATATTGTGCGAGATAAAACCATCACACTCCGAACTTAATGCCCATTCAGAGTGCGCATCCTGATGACCATGTGACAGGATCCATTGGCCTTTCTCACTGCTTAGCACACGCTGCAAAGCATCGGCACAGCGTATTGAAGCAGCCTTCAACATGCCGCCAGACAAGCCCTCAGCGACCAGCAAACGGGCCATACTTTTTAGTTCGCTTTGAGTATGTTCATCAGACCAATGTTCAATCCCGGCCTCTGCAATATGTTGCAATGCAGCATGCAGCGCATTACCGACAGGAGCCGCTTCTGCACCGGCCCAGATATATTCGGTTTCCTGCTCGTTCTGATTGGCCGGCTCCTTATCATCAGAAGAGAGTGCTGATAGATCCAAAGCTTGTTCAACCCTCTGCAGGCTGCGTCGACCGGATGAAACATGCTGCTCAACAGCATCGACATGGAAAATCTGCGCACCGAAACATGCTTCATCTTGCGATAACAAAAGATGCAATAACGAACCTGTTGTTGCCTCCCCTTTCATTTCAGAGACATGACCAAGCATGTGCAGCGTTGTTTCAGGCCGCGTGCATGCCACATATAACAGACGCTGTAGTTCATTATTGTCCTTACTCTTTTCCACACTGTTCACCAAAGCATATAGCGCATCTTTTTGACGTGTGGATGCTTTCACAGCCATCAGTGGCATCGCACCACCTTCAACCGGCACCTCACTAAAAGCCAGCAGTGGCGCATCAACATTGGCACCCTTGTGCCCCAGGCCTGGCAGTATCACCACATCCCACTGCAGACCTTTAGCGCCATGCATGGTCATCAATTCCACTTGTGCAGCGGCAGGTCTCGCATCTGGTGCGGCATAGAGTTTTTCCAGACGCTCATTCAACTGAGCAAAATCAACACGTCCGCCCTGCTCTATCGATTCGATCAGAGATAGCGTCTCCTCCACATTCAGACTGGCTGAAACATCGATTAAAGCAGGCATTGATAGTCGCAACCATGCTGTTTGCAAGAGCCCTCTCACGGCTGTTTTACCACGCATAGCCACACATGGTTCAAGCGCTGTGCGAATCGAAGCAATGCGTGCCTGCGCATCAATACTTAAACGCTGAAACAGATCATCATCCTGCATCAGTGCCCAAACCGGTCTATCCTGGCCAGCCAGAAGCACGGCCAGATCATAGCTTTCCAAACCACAACATGGGGCCCGTAAAATCGTCAACCAGGACGCACAATCGGCCGGATGCAACAGTGCGCGCAGCAGAGCACGCAACAGACGCACTTCCGGCCTCGCATGCAAGGGTAAAATATTGATGGCGCGAAAAGCAATGCCTTCAGCCTGTAGCGCCGGCATAATGGCGTGCAGATGTTTACGTGAGCGAGCCAGTATACCAATGCGTTGTGGCTCCCCCTTCTCAGAAGTAGTCGCCAGTGCCTGCTGCACCAAACGCACAACCGTATCTGCCTCTAACGCAGCATCTTTACCATGCTGTAGATGCAGATTCACAGCCCCGCAGTGTTTCAAGGCAGCCACCGCAGCTGCATGCGCTACTGCACCGGAAATAACATCCTGTTTGGCGGGAAAAATAGATTGAAACGCACTGTTTACCCAATCCACAATGGCCGGAGAAGAACGAAAGTTGCGTTCCAGTTGTAGTGCTTCAACAGTGGGCAATCCCGCTTCATTATTGGAGGCATTAAGAAACAGGCCGACTTCAGCTTTACGGAACCTGTAAATCGACTGCATCGGATCACCGACCATAAACAGTGTGCGATGTCTGCCATCGCCATTCTGCCAACCATCGGTAAGGCATTGCAGCAGAGACATCTGCAGATGCGAGGTATCCTGAAATTCATCGACCAGAATATGATGAATACGATAATCCAGCTTCATCAACAGATCACCCGGTGCAGCATCGTTAGCGCCGAGCGCATCCATAGCACGCAAAGCGATTTCAGTGAAATCTGCTTCACCCTGGTGGGCAAAACCTAGCTGTAAGTGTTTATTGGCCAGGATCAGCAGTAGAAACAACGACTCAAGCACTTGCCATTGGCTGTCATCCATCTCCGCGCTGATAGGCAGCTGGCGAATATCATTGAGCAGTTCAGCCAGAGCAATCGCATTATTGCCAGATCCGGCCAGCAGATCGAGCAGGACTTTGAACTGACCTTTCTGTTCAGCATATGCCTTACCGGCAGGAAATCCCAAACGAACAGTTACACCACCGGCTTTTCTGAAATTAGGACCTGTAGCTGTTAGTAAAAAGTCTGCAATCAACTGCCATTGCGCTAACATATCCAGCGAAGCCTCTGGCCATGCCGAGAGCTGCTTCAAAACATCATCTTTTTTCTGCTCACCGGCAAAACGCATCAAAGCTGGCAACGCCGCTTTAACATCGATTGGCATCACTGCATCACAGTTCACCAGTTTCTGCATCATGATCATGGCCAGGTTTTGCTCTAATATATGCCGCAACGCATCCATATCACGGGCATGGTCAGCAATTTCATCAAGCCATTGCTCACGTTTGGCCAGCATATCAGCCAGCAATGCAATCACCGCCACCGCATGATGATCCTGATGCAACAGAACAGATTCAGCCGCATCAGGAAAATCACGCATCGCTTCATTCAAAGCCGCTTCAGCAGCCTCACGATAAGCAAGTTGAGCATGTTCAGATGGTGATGGCATCTCACCAAGGCCCGATAACAACGGCAGTTGCCGTGCCAATGCATGGGTTAAACTATCCAGTGTCATGATACGTAAACGGGCCGGATGACTGATCAGATGCCAGCCCTTTTCCTGTGATCGCAACATAGCCTTTTGCGCCAGTTCCCAGGTCTCCATTTTATGCGTTGCCGATGCATCGGGTTTGGCTGCACTAAGAGATTCAAGCACGCGCGTGCGCATTTCAGCCGCAGCTTTGCGGGTAAAGGTCAGCGCCAACACCTCTTCCGGTTCATCCACCATAGCCAACAGCGCCAGAATACGCTGGGTCAGCAGTTCTGTTTTACCGGAACCTGCAGGTGCCTGCACCAGAAAAGAACCGCCGGGATGACGCGCTTTCAGACGCGCTTCAGCACTCATGATTGATCTCCCTGAACCGCAGTTACAGCCACTTCATCTAACCCAGACATCTCATCGATCCGGCATATCGCTTCAAAACCACAATAATTACAGGCAGCCGCATCACGCGGAGCCACATCGCAGCGCCCCTCCACAAACTCTGTTGCCAGCGCATTAATATTTGATTTCCACTCATCAAGCACAGCCTGCCAATCATCAGGTAGGCCGCGTTTGCCATCGCAAGAAACAATGCCTCTGATACCGATATCATCACCACACAGCCCTTCATAGGCCATATCACCACTGCGTACACGCGCAAATGCCACCGCATCACCCACACCCAAACCTGCAGCCAGCGCATATTGTGGCAGTTGCGGCTCTTCGATGCGTTCACCAGCACTATCATTCTCATCAGATGTATGCGGCAGCCATTTCGCTGTGGACTGCTTGGCACCAGTTTTATAATCAATCAACACACGACGGCCCGATTCATCCACATCCATACGATCGGCTTTGATATTCACTTCAAACTGCTGGGCAGATGATTCCGGCAAGCGCATCACATATGCTTCCTCAATTGCCACCACCTTGAAATCGGGGCGTTCAAGTTCGAGAGCCAACCATTCCGTCAACACAGCAGCCATACGCTTCTGTTCAAATCCGCGTGTTCTATCATCTACAGACACATATACGTTGTTCCAGGCATGCTCAATCGCGGCATCAATCAGCCCTATCAGCTCGTCATCATTGAGCCCAGCCAGGGCCGTCTGTGTTTGCAAGCGATGCCAAATATATTCCAGAGCCAAATGAATCAATGAACCCTTACTACTGGCTTCAATACCGGGCGATGTCTCACCAAGAGCGGTAATGCCTAAACGATGTGTGACAAAAGCCCTAAACGGGCAGGCCGATTGATTGCGGATAATCGACGTGCCGCCTTTCACAGACTGAGATGCAGTTAATGGTACCTCCGATTCATCATCAAAAGCAGCCATCGGCAAAGAGGTCGTCGCATCAGGAATATCTTCACTTGGCAGCAATTCAAGACCAGCTACAAACGATGAGGGCAGTAGCTCTTTTTCACCACGCTGTAGCGCAAACGATATCTCTACAGAAGGCGCTGAACAGAGCAGCTGCTGCCACAGCTTTTGGGCAGTTTCATAGACCAATGCTCCGCTACTCATCGGCATGCCATATTTCATCTGCACAGTGGCAGGCAACATCGGCTGCGGCCTAAAGGCTGGCGGAAATGATTCTCCATCCAATGCCACCACCATCACATGATCAAATGCTAATCCGTTCATCTGAGCCAATGGCAGTACTTCAACATTGCCATATTTGGCCATGTCAGCCAGCTGCACATCAGCACAAGCTGCTCGCAACAGCGCTAAAAACTGCGTCCAACTTATCTTGGCCATGACTGCATCTGCTGCTACCAGCGAGATTAGCACATCTCGAAAGGCATTCATCTGCCGAATTTCCTGGTTATTTCGCTGCCCATTGTCGGCACGAGCCTGCTGCACAAAACCTGTCGACTTTAGCAGTTCATGCACTGCTTTCACCCATGCATTGGCACTGCGGCTGCGTTTATTCCAGGCCATCAATGCTTGAACCACGGACAGTAAGGCCGGTAATTTTTGTAGATCGGATGAAGCGGCCAAGCTTTTCAGATTCAAACGATGACGATTATACTGTCGGAGCCTGGCATCCAATGCAGCCCTGCCCAGATGCTCGGCATGAAAGCCTTTCAACCATGGCGAAAACAGCAGCTGTGAAAACTCCTGGAACGATAGTGAAAATCCACCTGCCAAACTCAACAACTGCATCAACTGCTTGATCATCGGCATCTCTGTCAGTTTTTTTCCAGCCATCGACACTGCTTGCACACTGCAAGCCGGATCAAGACGCGCCTCAGGCATCAGTGCATCATCCAGCACCCTTTTCAAAGCCGATTCATCTGTAATCGCCGCACTGGTTGCCACTGCAATACGCGCCTGTGGATCCAGGTCCAACACACGTTGAATACGCCTTGCGACATGGCGGTATTCGGACATCTCATCACAACAGGAGAACAGGACAGGCAAACTCTCCGGCCTATCACTATTTACTTGCATCAATGTCGTACCAGCACGTTGCAGAGCAGCAAACAGATGCCGCTGTATAGGCGTAAACGTATCAAAACCAACCAACAGAATAGATTCAGGCGCGCGTACGTGTTGAATCTGTTTTAACAACTCCACAGCAATATCTGCGGATAACATACGTCCTGAAAAAGCCACCCCGGCCAGCTGGGCTTGCATCAGGTTGATCCAGCGTGCCAATGCTTCAGCCTCTTCACCGGCAAAGCTCAATGCTTCCAGATCAACCTGATAGTCCCGCATCAAGGCATAGGCTTCAATCGCATGGCCTGCCAACCCACGCAAGGAGGCCGGTGATGAATCCGCCAGATCCTTGCCAATAATCCGCTCCCACAAACAACGTTCCTGTATGCGGTTCAAGGCAACAGGCATGGCGGCAATATCCATCGTCAAAGCAGCAATCCACGCCTGCCAGGCCGATACAGTCGGCGTTTCACATACTGATCCAGCACTGCCGGCCAGCAAACGTCGTTTCCAATCCAGAGCCAAACGTGAAGAAGGTGCCAACAACAGCGCGCCGGATTGCAGCTGATCAGCCACTGCTGTTCTATCCAGCTGTGAAAGTTTCAAAACATGATGCATTATCTGTTCTTCCAGTCACCGCTCACAATATTCCCTGATTCATCGACATGGGCAGGTACATAGTGTTGTACCTCAGTATCACCACGTTCCAGATTTAGAAAGACTGTCACAGCACAGGTTAAACTAATGGCTATGACAAGCGCATAAAACCATCTTGGAGCGCGCTTTTTTTCCACCGGAGTGATATCGATCACCTCCACTTTCGGCTCTTCTGTTTGCCTGGATTTTGCCTTTAAAAGCAGCAACAGCATCAGATTGCGCAGCATAAACAACAGAAGCGCCGGACCAAAGAAAAAGAACAGCGACACAAAAATACTTCGAATCATAATGTAACCAAACCTTTTAACTGTTCTGCATAGACAAGCACATCCGGCTCACGACCTGTGCGCTGCGATTCATAAACACGCTCAGCTAATATTTCGAGCATGTTATGCAGTGCATCATGACGATCCAAACCATTGGCTGTCATCAAGTGATGCAGAGCGCGTGCCATTTCAGGTGGATGTTTGGTGGCTGCCTGTTCTTCAAGGGCCAGATGCAATGAAAGATGCAGGTACGGATTCATGCCATCATCAACCTGAAAATCACGTTCGAGAAAGTCATCCATATCAGCAAAAAAATGATGATACTCCGGGTGCATCTGGATCACACGGGCAATACGCACCTCCAGAGCATTCAACGGTAGATCTGCCTGCGCCTTATGCCAGGCATCCCAGAACACCTGCCTGTGTGCCCGTAACTGTTCCCTGCTTGCCCCATCTTCCAATGCCATCACCTTCCATCTCATTTTAATAATCGAAATGATAACATGATCAAGGGCGTGAAAGAAAAACAATTACTCCCAGACAACAAAAGCGCCAACAAACAAATAACCAGGTGTCAAAACATCAACAGTGCTCTAGTGGCATTAATCCTGCTATCTGCTTATGATACCTTATTATATCCATATGATCACAACAGGAGATTTATATGATGAAACCTACGCTCAACCGGTCACATATTGCACAGCAGATATTAACAACCATTGGCAATAATCATCTTGAAACCGAAGTGTTTGACGGATTTTATGTCGAAGGCCCCCATGCGCTAAAGTTTGGAGCCATACTGCAGGACAAAACAGAAACATACCGCCTCTATTATAGCTTTGATGGTGTGGGTATTGACATCATTGAGCATAATATTCATGTCATCTTGACCACCAGCAACTTTGGCACCCCATTCCATCAATATGTATGGCTGTTTATCGGCCAGGATATTATCCGGCATATATTCGACAAAGAGATGGTATTGGAAAAGAATAGAATAAGAATTTCAGAACGGATGATGAAAGCAAACGGCGAATCCATTGCCACATTCCAACGTCATATCACTAAAATTATGGCCGCATCATCATAACCCAATCCAAGTTGGCATAAAACATGCTCACACTTTGCTAGTTCGATAGTATTGTTGTACTGGCATTGTAGCTTATTATGCATCTGGGCTAATATCTGCTGAAAGGTAGCTCTCCACCCTAACTGTTGTGAATCCCTAAGCGGGATACCTGATGTCGGGACGACGCACCCACCTATAATAGAGGGTTCAATGTATTATAGGTTACAGTGCCAGTACAATGATACTAATTCCCCAGAAGGCCTGCCACCCCCACCCCACTCGGCAGGCCTTTTCTGTTACCCCAAAGAAAGTGAGAGAAGCTGTTGCTCTAGGAGCCTGTCGGACTTATGAAAAATCTACTGCGAGGCAGGGATAGCGGCCCAAA
>CAYZJL010000100.1:0-7577 GCA_964478615.1 uncultured Zetaproteobacteria bacterium | reverse complement strand
TTAGTTTTCACCTGACCGGAACCAGTCAGTGAAATCTTTCGCCGATAAGGGGCGGTTAATATAATAACCCTGCACTTTATCGCAGCCCAATTCTGCAAGGCGGTCATATGTTTCAATATCTTCAACACCCTCAGCTACAACAGTCATGCCAAAACCATGTGCCAACTCAATGGTTGAATGCACGATCAGGGCATCATTTTCATTGCTTGTCATATTGCGGATAAATGCCTGATCAATTTTCAATTCTTTGGCAGGTACCTGTTGTAAATATGACAGTGAAGAATAACCGGTGCCATAATCATCAATCGACAAATGGAAATCTGCAGCATCCAGCTTTCTTAACATATTCATCGATGCTTCCGGGTGTTCCATTAACATACTTTCCGTTAATTCCAGGGACAGCTTCGATTTATCTACGGTATAGCTGCTCAGGAACGTTTCAATTTTTTGGCATAGATCAACATCCAGTAAATTGCGTGCGGAAATATTGACGGCGACCGTGATATCTATGCCTTCATGTTGCCACTGAGCAATTTGTTTGATTGCATGTTCCAGCACCCACAAGCCAAGCTCGTGAATTAAGCCAGTCTGTTCTGCCAGCGGGATAAATTCAGCCGGTGAGATGTTGGTTCGTCCACTGAGTCGAACTAGGGCCTCGGCAGAAACAATGCGGCCGATCCTGGTATCCTTTTTGGGTTGGTAAAATAGTTCAAACTCTTTATTGGCAACGGCTTTGCGCAGTTCCCGAAATGCCTCACGACGAGACAGGCTGCTAGATTCATGCAATTCATCATAAATGATGGTGTCAGATACTTCGCGTTTGGCATGTCGCATGGCCATATCAGCACGACGCATCAAATCAACCGAAGACTCAGCATGGCGTGGAAACAGTGAGACGCCGATATTGATTGTCATGTCGACAGCGACATCGTCAACATAAAATGGTTCATTGAATATATTGTGAATGCGCCCAGCCATCTCTTCAGTCAGTTCAATGTCAACTGTAGGCATCAGCAGTGCAAACTCATCACCCCCCATACGCGCCAGGGTGTCACTTTTGCGAACCAAATGCGTCAAACGGTCAGTGATATGCTGTAAAATTTTATCACCGGCAGCATGCCCCAGTGTTTCATTGATCACAGACAGTGGCCCCGGGTCCATAAAGAACAGTGCGAAGCTGGTGACTTCCCGACCTGCAACTTTTATCTCATGTTCAACACGATCATGAAACAACAATCGATTGGGTAAGCCTGTTAATTCATCATGCAACAACTTGTGTGCCAGTTCTGCATCAAAGGTCGAAATTTCGTTTAAAGCTCCTGAAAGTTCATTATAAAGCGCATTACGGGAGTGAACGTTTTTTTGCATGGGGCGAAGGACAAACCAGTACAATATAGCAGCCAGAAAAGGAGCAAGTATGCCGATGTCCAGAAATGTCTCTTGCGTGACACTCAACGGAGGCAGGATAAAATGGATGCAAAGCATAATTGCACTTTCGATCAAGATAATAGAAAGCATCAATACAGCGATCACTCTCCAGGGCTTAAAAGGTAATTGAGAGGCATGCCCGGAAGCAGAGGGAGTATTTCCAGTGCTGTCACCCGCTTTCTCTGTGGCTTCCTTCATGCATACTCCCTGGTTATCGCCGTTAAGGAAACGCGGTCTCAGCTTTGTTGTTTAAGCTGTGCTGAGGACAATGTTTCCATATATGCTACTGATCTCATGGTCACAATGAAGAGCAGAGTGCCCAATGAATGAGATAAATTATCGGGTTTACGTATGCCCCCGGATTCAGCAGCGTTAAGCGTTCAAGATGATGAAGCAAAAGGCGGGCCAATCAGTGAATAGATTGATTACATTTGAAGGGGTGGACGGTTGCGGCAAGAGCACACAGCTATCTAATGCCGCTGAATATTTGCGCGGGCAGGGGCAAGCGGTTGTGACGACGTTTGAACCGGGTGGTTCGCCGCTGGGTAAAAAGATTCGCCAGCTGCTGTTATCCGGTGAGTTTGTGCCGGTTGCTGAAGCTGAACTGTTGTTGTTTCTGGCTGATCGTGCTCAGCATGTATCTGAGGTGATTCGTCCAGCCCTGGATGCTGGTGCCTGGGTGTTGTGTGATCGCTATTCAGATTCCACATTGGCATATCAGTTGGCGGCACGAAAGTTGGGTGAGAGCGCAGCTGACCTGCAAGCGATGCTCAGTTTTGCAGAGTGTGGTGTGAACCCTGCCTTAACACTGTGGTTTGATGTGCCGGTTGCGGTGGCATATGAGCGCATGAAGAAGCGCGCTGATGCAGGAGAGAAATCAACACGCCTGGATGAAGAAGTATCGTCATTCCATGCGCGGGTGGCAGCAGCATTTACCGGCCACTTCAAGGCCGATGCAACTGGACGTATTCAACGCATTGATGCCAGTGGTGATATTGAGATGGTACAGCTACAGGTTAACGCGTTGTTAGAACAGCGATGCTCTGATTCATGAACATCGCGGTGCTTGGGCATCAGGATGTTGAACAGACATTTACTAAAGCCTTGAAAAAAAGCCATTTGCATCATGCCTGGTTGCTCTATGGTATGAAAGGAATTGGTAAAGATCTGTTGGCGGAGAAATTAGCCGCTTATCTGATGTGTGATGCTCAATCAGCCTGTGGTGTATGTCACGGTTGTCAGATGTTGGCTGCGGGCTCACATCCCGATGTGTTTCGCGTGGGTTTGATTGAAGGTAAACGTGATCTGAATATTGAGCAGGTGCGTGGTGTGTTGGCGTTTCTTTCACTGAGTGGGGCGGAGAGTGGGCGCCGTGTAGTCATTCTCGATGATGCCGAGCGTATGAATGGGCAGGCGGCCAATGCGTTATTGAAAGGGTTGGAAGAGCCCAATGCGGGCAGTGTGCTGCTGATGGTATGTGCTGATCTTGAACGCCTGCCTGCGACGATTCGTTCCCGCTGCATGTTGCAGCAATGCTCCCCGCTGTGTGATCTGGATCTACGGCAGGTGTTGCAGCGATTAACTCCTCCGGTTGATGATCGTTATCTGGATTTGGCAGTTTCTGTGGCCAGTGGAAGTCCCGGAGCTGTAGCCTGTCTGCAGGATACAACGATTGCTGATGCACTGCTTGACTGGCAGGCGCTGGTTTCGGATATGGCGCGAGTAGATGTGGGTAAGATAGAGAGCTGGATTCGTAAGTATGTAAAAACCGTGCCGCATATCTTGATTGTGCAGATGATGGCCAATGCTGTCTGTCCGGTGTTGCAAACCCCGTGCAGGGATGGAGATGCGTTCAGCAGACGTGAGTCGATTCTGCAGGCATTGCAGCTGTGTGCACGATGGCCTGCTGATGTGGTACGCCACAGCTTGCGTGCGGGCCCTGCACTATTGGCTTCTGTGCTTCAATTGCGTGCGGCACTGAAAGCATGACCCGGATTATTCATAAATTCTGCCGAGCTCTCGCTTGTTTCTTTGTGCGCAACGAATTCTTTGTACTCCAGGGCAGCATCTCTGGGCGACCATTACTGCGATTTACGAATAATCCGGGTTAACTGTTCGAATTACAGTCGTTTTTTTAGCGCTGTTTTTACGTGCAAAGACGGTTAGAGTTCCCCATCACAATTTAGGGAGAGTCGTCTGCTGATGGAAAGCTATTATGTCACCACCCCCATTTATTATGTAAATGATGAGCCACACTTAGGCCATATGTATACCACCATTGCAGCCGATGTGTTGGCGCGTTATCAGCGCATGAGTGGTCGCGATGTATTCTTTTTAACCGGTGTGGATGAACACGGGCAGAAGGTGGAGCAGGCAGCAGAAGCGCGTTCGATAGAGCCTATCGAACTGGCGGATCAGGTGGTGGCACGTTATAAACGTTTGTGGCCGGAACTGGGTATCAGCAATGATGATTTTATTCGTACCAGCTCTGATCGCCATAAAGCCGGTGTGCAGGCTATGTGGCGTCGTTTGGAAAATGCAGGAACAATTTACAAAGACTTTTATGAAGACTGGTACTGTGTCCCGTGTGAAACCTATTGGACTGAGACACAGCTTAAAGATGCAGAATGCTGGGATGCCAAACATTGCCCCGATTGCAAACGTGACGTTGAAAAGATTCAGGAAGAGTCCTATTTCTTTCGCCTCAGTGCATTTCAGGATCAACTGCTTGAACATATTCACGCCAACCCGGATTTTATTGCCCCGGTATCACGCCGTAATGAAGTATTGAGTTTTGTGGAGTCCGGTCTGCGTGATCTATCGGTATCACGCACTACATTCTCCTGGGGTGTACCTGTTCCCGGTGATGAAAAGCATGTGATTTATGTATGGATTGATGCGCTGACCAATTATTTGTCTGCGCTTGGTTTTCCTGATCAGGATCAACCCAAACACTGGCCGGCCGATGTGCATCTGATTGGTAAAGATATCCTACGCTTTCATGCCATCTATTGGCCTTGTATGTTGATGGCGGCTGGTTTGCCATTACCCAAACGCATTTATGCACATGGCTGGTGGACGGTTGAAGGCGAGAAGATGAGCAAGTCCAAGGGTAATGCACTCAGACCTGCTGACCTGTTGGCTGAATATCATGCAGATGTGTTGCGTTATTTTCTGTTACGCGAAGTACCTTTTGGACATGATGGAGATTTCTCGTTTAGCGCATTGAAACAACGTTACAACTCTGAACTGGCCAATGATGTTGGTAATTTATTGAACCGCTCGCTGGCGATGCTGAGCAAGTATAACGATGGTGTGTTGGCTGAGGTTGGTGAAGAGACAGATATGGATCGTGCTCTGATCGCTGATGTTGAAGCCATGCAACGTGATGTGGCTGAATTGATGGAGAAACAGGCGTTTCACCTGGTTCTGGAACGTATCAACGTGGTGGTGCGTCATGGTAACCGTTATGTTGAAGATAATGCCCCATGGGCGCTGGCTAAAACCGGTGACACAGCACGATTGAATACGGTATTGTATCATCTGGTTGAAACACTGCGATTGGTGGCTGTGCAGCTATCACCGTTTATGCCTGAAAAAATGAATCAGATGTTAAGTCAGATCTGTTCGGAAGATACCAGTGGAAAACATCTCTCCTTTGTTGAACACGGTGGTTGGGGACTGCTTAAAGCCGGTCATCAATGTGCCAAACCGCTGCCGGTATTTCCCCGGATGGATGCATGAATCCCAAAGAGTTAATCTCCCGGTATATGCCGGATGCCGACAAGATTCGGGAGCATAAACATTTAAGGCTATTTGGCCCGAGACTGGTGGATTCAGCCTTGTGGCATCTAAACCGCCACTCTGTAGCAAAAGCATTTATGGTGGGGCTGTTGTGTGCCTTTATTCCGGTACCGTTTCAGATGATTTTAGCTGCTGCCGGCGCGATTGTTGTACGTGGGAATTTACCGATCTCGGTGGCGTTGGTCTGGTTAACCAATCCGTTAACGATGCCACCAATATTTTATATGTGTTACAAATTGGGAGCATGGGTTTCAGGTCTTGAGTCGAGGGAGCTTTCATTTGACCTGGATGTGGATGCTTTGACTGCCCAGCTCGCCCTGATATGGGAACCATTCATTCTGGGCTGTGCTATTATGGGTATTTCGGCAGCTTTTGTGGGCTATTTCGGTATCCATATTATGTGGCGTCTGATGGTTACACTACGCTGGAAAAACAGGAATCAATCCGAGGCCAGAACTGAGACGAAATAACAGGGTGGAGGCTGATTATTGGAAACCTATTGAAGCATCAGTCACTAAGGGCACTGGCCGTTCATTTACCATTCAGCAGCAAATACCAATCAGTGGTGGCAGTATCAATCGGGCCTATCGCATTGAAGGTCAGAACCGTAGTTATTTCGTAAAATTAAACCGGGCAGATAGACTGCCTATGTTTGAAGCCGAGGCTGCTGGGTTGTCTGAATTGCTGCATGCCAAGGCTATACGCATTCCCGACGTTATCACATTTGGACAAACAGGTGATCAATCATGGTTGGTTACTGAATATGTCACATTTGGCCGGGAAGAGGGTAATTCTTCAGCACAACTTGGTAGGCAGATGGCTGCACTACACCAGTATAAGGCTGAACAGTTTGGTTGGTTTTGTGATAATACCATAGGTTTAACTGCACAGCCTAATCAACAGTCGACTGACTGGGTCGATTTTTATCGCGAACAGCGCTTGCGCTTTCAATTAGAGTTAGCTGCGCGCAATGGCTTTACCGGTTCGCTGCAATATAAGGGTGAACGGCTGATGCAAGATCTTGCTCTCTTCTTTAGCACTTATCAGCCACTGCCATCCCTGTTGCATGGTGATCTGTGGGGTGGAAACCGTGCCTTTGATATGGCCGGTCAGCCGGTGATTTTTGATCCGGCAGTCTATTACGGGGATCGCGAAGCTGATATTGCCATGACTGAACTGTTCGGTGGTTTCGGACCCGATTTTTATGATGCCTACCGTGAAGTCTGGCCGCTGGATAAGGGGTATGCAGTGCGAAAAACCTTGTATAATCTCTATCATATTCTCAACCACGCCAATCTGTTCGGTGCTTCATATGCAGCGCAAGCCGAATCGATGTTGGATAGCTTGTTGGCTGAACTTTGATTTCAGAGCTGTTTTTTTATTGAAGTAAGGGCTTCTTCGAAGCTTCTTGTTAAATGATTAATTTTAATGGTAAAACGCTGGTTAAAGATCGATCATGCTTTCTGGTTCAAAATCAAAAAGGGTTCTCTGGAAGCATTCAAAAACACCGACCTGAAATATGAACAGCATTTGATCATCGAAAAACCTGAAGAGGGTGGACAAATTTAATCTGAAATGCTCCATCCACATGAAATAATGATAAGTTGCCATAGGGAAGTTGACCTTGAATAGGTAAGTAGACAATATCACCCATGCTTCGCTTTTGTGAGACGGAGTGGTTGAAATATAAGTTTAGTACCGGGTGCCCCAAACACTATGAAATCATTAGCATTCGATCGAAGAAAGCATGTCTATCAAAATGATGCCTTTGCTGAGTTGGTCAAAGATGCAATTCGCTTCTTTAATGGAACTCCGATTCACTCTTTACCACCGCCAGAAACCTTTTTAGGTACTGGGGTTTATGCTCTTTACTATACAGGTAAGAATCCACTTTACAATCAATATGCAGAACTAAATCGTCTTTCCTATGGATTCCCAATCTATGTTGGGAAGGCAGTGCCTAGAGGGTGGAGACAGTCTAGGGCCTCGGATGGTGAAGTGCCTCAATCACGGGAGTTGCATTCACGTCTTAGAGAGCACAGCCGCAGTATCACGATTGGTGCTGATCTTTTGATTGAAGACTTTTCATGTAGATTCGTTATTTTCGAGCAAGAAAGTTCGGATATGATAAGTACAATTGAGGCGGCACTCATTAAATTGAACACACCTCTTTGGAATTCAGTACTAGACGGTTTTGGCAATCACGATCCGGGTAAAGGGCGCTACGAACAAGCAAAGTCAGATTGGGATGTTATTCACTCAGGTCGAGCTTGGGCTGATAGATGTAATGGCCGTCCTAAAGAGAGAAGTATTATTCTTGATAATATTGATAACCACCTTAAAGG
>CAYZJL010000099.1:0-7725 GCA_964478615.1 uncultured Zetaproteobacteria bacterium | reverse complement strand
AAATCATTGCCGCCCTGTGCGATGAACTATCCATTCCCTATGTCACATTAACCGGTGCCACCCGTAATCGAGCGATACCGGTCGAAGCCTTTCAGAATCATGAAGCGCCGCTATTTTTAATCAGCCTGAAAGCTGGCGGCGTAGGTCTGAATTTGGCAGCTGCTGACAGCGTCATCCATTATGATCCTTGGTGGAATCCGGCTGCCGAAGCGCAAGCTTCAGACCGTGCCCACCGCATCGGGCAGGATAAGCCTGTATTCGTTTATAAACTAATCACCGGCGGCAGCGTAGAGTCCCGCATTCTGGACATGCAGATGCGCAAGAAAAAACTGGCCGATGCGCTTTATAAAGGCTCCAAACAGGGTTCACCTGTCTGGAGTGATGCAGAACTGGAATCGTTGTTTGCCCCGCTGGAGGAATAAATGAACGAGCGCATCAAACGCAATACCCCGGCGCTGGTAGAGCAGACGCTGGCCAATCACGGAGCGTGGGATGCCGTTTCATTTTTATTGATGAGCCATCGCCTGCGCCAGACAGGATATGAAGCGTGGCGCATGGGCGAAGTGCCGTGTCTGGAAGATGCGTTTGCCGGCAATACGCAGCGCATCGTGGAGATGCTGGAAGCGGCATTGCTGCATGCAGAGGGTATGGGCCTGATCAATGCTCCGGCAGCGTGGAGCGGCTGGGGAAAACAAGCTGGCCAAACCCTGCGCCTGTTTCACGATGGTGATATGAACGCCAGATTTCAGATTCGCCTGTCGCCCAAAGCGGACAGGCCGCAACTTGACCTGTTTATGGATGCGCCGCATATCATTCTGCTCAATCGCTTGCGCCAGGCGCTATTGAATCGTAGCCCGGAATGCGATGCGCTGTTTGATCGCGCCCTGGATGACATCGCCAATGAACCGGCGCTGGCGCGGCTCGATACCATACGGGCAGCAATGGCAATGGCCTCTATAGAGAACCCTGTTGCATGGTTCGCCTATTTGAATGACGTGATTGCGCCTGCCGCCCATGATGAGTTTTCGCAGCACAGCATGGATATTATGGCACAGCTATGGCGCCATGCAGCTGATGCCATGGCGCATATCCCCTTCGATCCCAAGCACCCGAATGAGCATGCCAGTCAGGCATTTCTACTGGCGCATGCCTGGGAGCAATGCCTGACATCGGTTGAACAGACTGCTGACTGGTTCGAACAAGCAAGCCTGCATAATCGTCGCATTACAGCACTCTCGGCCATGCACGAGCATGAAGCGGAAAGAGCAGCGTGGATGATATATTGCTGGTGCTGCCCCGATGCAGTCGTTACCGCACTGAACAAAGCAGATCTGCATGCCTGCGGATTGCATACTTCATGGCAGCATTTCTCACAGTTGGAAACCGAACAAAGCATTGAATATTTCCCTGCTCTGATGGCCTTGAAATACCCATCGAATGATGATCATCCGCCAGTGTTTGAATTGGGCCAACACACGCGAGGGTGGCAATATTACCAGCAAATCTCCGACTTACTGAACAGTGAGCAACATGGCGATACGGATATCACACGACGTAGTGCTCTGAAAGCAAACAACCCATGGCTGCTTCAAGCCTATATGGCAGCACGTGGCTGAATGCGCACCTATAAAGTAAGCCTAATAGTTGCAAGGAAAGTTGATTATTATTCCCAATATTTTGTATCTGACGTATGCTTCTGAACGGTTTAACGGGGAAAGGTGAATGGCAGCAACGCGGTGTAGAAGAAGGGTCGAAATTTGCCATTCTGACCGATGAAATCACCCGCGCATGAGCCGATAAAAACGTAAAGGAATACAAAAAGCACAAATTCAGGAAATGAATGATGATGACAGGGGTGAGCTATGAATATCAGTCTAACTAAAGAAGAAATGGTGATGCTCCTGCGCCTGGTCAATATCGGGGATTGGGTGATGTTTGCCGACCTGGATGATGAGGATGCAAATCCTGAAGCTGTGGCGCATAAAAGGGTGTTGCAAAAGCTGTTTGCCGCCGCACATAAGGCGAAGATGGATGACATCGTTTGCTACGACCCATCACTGAATGCGTGTTTTGAAACTGGAACCTTCGAGGATGACTATCAAGCCTATATTAATGAGCACAATGCAAAACAATTAATGGAGGAACTACCTGACCGGCTTGCCGCGCGCGACCTGATTGAACAGGTCGGTGAAGATACGTTTGAGAGCATGGATGGACTGGAACGGGGCATGAAATTACAACAACTGGCATTCAGTTATGAGGATGAGTTTGAACAACATGGTCTGGATCGACTGCATCTATTGAATGTAAGCAAGAGCAATCAAGGAAATATGGACTAATGTTACAAACCCTGAATGAGTGGCGCGGCCAATGCAGTGAAGAGCAACTGGCCGAATTTGATCATCGATTGCGCTTACATTGTGGCACTACTGTTATTAGTCAAACAAGCCTGAGCAATCGTTATCATGGCAGCTACCATCAAGCGCTGATCAATGGCAAAGTCATACTGGCTGCCGTCAAAACGCGCGACTACATCCGGGGAAGTGCCTTATGGGGCAGTGAGATTGACGCGGGTAAAGAGTTCGCTTCTATTCTGGCCGATCACGATGGCTCTCTCTCCATCAAAAATAGCGATTCGAAATACCAAAAGTCCATTCCCCTGCTATTGCAGCGCGGCGTCATGTTTGAACAGGATGGATATTATCATCTGCCCGCCGAAATAGTCTCAGAACTGCGTGGCAAAACAAAACAGAGCAGCTGGATTAGTATGGTTGCCAAAATGCCTTTGGCCTTGCTCTATCAACTGGTTCCTGTCGAGATTCAAGAACAGATGCTCAAACCCAAGGCAACACGCAATGAACTGGCAGCATGGTTGATGGTGCATGGAGAGCAAACCCGTTTAACGAATATTGCAGATCAACTGGATGAGTCGGACTGGTTGCTCTTGCTCTCACTCCAGCAACATAGCATTGATGAGTTCGAGCTTCTTCAATTACGCTATCCTGAGATACCATGCATTCAGATTAACCAGCACTATTACTACAATGACAAAATAGAGTTCAGTCTGCGCAAATCACTGGAGCAGTGCATTCCGCAACAGATTCAAAAGCTTTGTCGTCTCGGCCTTATTGGCATCATCACCAAGCATGGAGACAACAGGTGTGCTGCTATCACGCTCTGCACAGAGGCAGAAGCCGCTCTGAAACCACATTGGAAAAAGCAACGTCAATGCATTGCAAACCAGCTACAAGCACATTGGCAGGCAAAGCCATGTGATATAGAGCACCCCGCCGCATGGTCGATGGATCAACAGATCTGGCGTTTATGGGTAGGCCTTCACTTTCTACCGCTGGGAGTCACACAACAGGGTAAAATACGTAAAAATGATCTGAAAAAACTTACCACTCTGTTAAAAGAGGACAACCCTGACCTCATCGAACCCCTGATCACCAGCATGTTAAAGGGTGGTTTACTGGAACAGGATGAGGCCAGCGTGGTTCCGCTTCCAATCAACTGGAAAGAGTGGCTCAAAAAATCACTGGCAGGCATCATGGATACAATCCGAGGATGGGAGCGCTGGAATAAGCAGGATGAAAAACAGGCACTAATGCTGTTGAACAAGCTACCTGTAGAGTGTTGGCTAAAATTGGATGAGGTCGTTGAATGGTTACAGACACAGTCCAGCGGAAAAATCATCGCTGCCAACTGGTTCCCTCTGTTTACAGGATATCAGAACATTACGCTTCATCATTTGAATACAAGCCAGCGCAGTGTTTACCTGCTACCAGAGTTCAGGTCTGTATTAAAACAACAAGTGTTCTCCTTCCCTGCTCCCGGCTGGCATGGAGCAAACAAAAAGGCCAAAGTAAACGGTTTCATTTCTGCGGCTGGAGAAATTCAACTGCCACCAGATTGCAATCATAGTGTACTGAACAACCTGGCTGAGTTTTGCTCGATTAGCGCCATTGAACAGATGATCACCCTGCAACTTGATGAGAAGGCGTTGCAGCGCATGGGTACAAACAAAGCGGCACTGAAAAAGACCAGAACAGTGCTGGAGTCATTGCAATCACCCCTGCCCCAGGCCGTAGCATATCTGTTTGATAAACAGCGCTCACAGAAACCGATCGCACAGGTTGCAGCTAGCACTATGGTGATCATGCTCAATGATGTCTCGGCAATACACAAGCTGCATCAAACAGGTTTTGAATTCTCGCAACCCTTCAAAGGTAGGCCGGAAATTGTACTGCTCGATGCATCCGCTGATTCGCATGCCTTTATCAAAACGTGCAGCGACGAAGGCATTTTACTGGAAACCCTGATCAAGCCCGTACAATGGATCAGTGGCACAGCAGCGATCAATGCATGGATGGACATTAATCTGGACAGAGAAGATCAGTGGCTGGAGATCAGTTATCAAAAAACACGTAGCAGCAAGCCAAAGCAACTCATCGCCCGCATTGATGCGGATTATTATGGGGCGATCCGCATTCAAGGCACGCGCAAAACAAAACAGCGCTATGCTCTGCTAAAAAGTACCGTACAACTACAGCCCAAGCATGTCTTGCGACTGCGCGAGCTAGCTGATGATGAGATAAAAGAACTGGGGCTGGACAGACTATCGTGAGCTATCACCCCGAACGCCCGTTAATTGTCCAGGGCGATCACTCCCTGCTGCTGGAGACCCATAATCCGCAATTTAATGCGGCGCGCGATGCCATCTCTCCTTTTGCAGAGTTAGAGAAATCACCTGAACATATTCACAGTTACCGCCTGAATCCATTAAGTTTATGGAACGCAGCCGCAGCCGGGCATACACTGGAAGAGGCCGAAGCAGCCCTGCACGATTATAGTAAATACGCCATACCAGCCAATGTGCTGGAGGAGATGCGCCGCACCTTCGCCCGTTACGGCCAGCTGATTCTGACCAAAGAGGATGATCAAAACTTACGCTTAAGCATCAGTGATGATTTTATCGCGGCACAAGTTGGCAAAGAGAAGAGCCTTAAAGCGTTAATCAAAACTCAAATCAATGAAAATACTTTCCTCATTGAGCCAGCCCAGCGCGGACTGCTCAAACATGCACTGATTAAACTTGGGTTTCCGGTTGATGATCAGGCAGGCTTTAAAGATGCCGGTCAGATTGATATCAAACTGCGCAGTTATACCTTATCCGATGGCCATGCTTTTGCGCTGCGCGATTATCAACAGCAGGCTGTAGACTCCTTTGTCGCATCCGGCAGTCATGGCGTGATTGTGCTGGCTTGTGGAGCTGGAAAAACCGCTGTAGGCATGGCAACCATGGCCCATATTGGTATGAACACACTTGTTATCAGCCCAAACACCGCCGCAGCCCACCAATGGAGCGCTGAGCTGCTCGATAAAACAGATCTTCATGAGTCTCAAATTGGCGAATACACCGGCAACCGTAAAGAGATTCAACCCGTCACCATTGCCACCTATCAAATGCTTACCTATCGTGATAAAAAAGATGGTGATATGCCGCATATTGAGCTGATCACCAAACACGAGTGGGGATTGATTATTTTCGATGAGGTGCATGTGCTGCCCGCCCCTGTATTCCGGGCCGTATCCGAAATTCAGGCCCGCCGCAGATTGGGGTTAACGGCCACCTTGATTCGTGAAGATGGTTTAGAAAAAGATGTGTTCTCTCTCATCGGCCCTAAACGCTACGACCTACCTTGGCGCGAACTGGAGGCATCCGGCCATATTGCTGAAGCGCATTGCATCGAAATCCGTGTGCCTATGTCTAAAGATGATCATTTCGCCCACGCTATCGCAGAAGACAGACGCAAAGCTTACCGTATCGGCGCAGAAAACAAGATTAAAGATACAGTCGCGCAAGCCCTGATCGAAAAACATGCTGGCGAAGGCATTCTGGTCATTGGCCAATATATCAAACAACTCACCCGCATCGCCGAGCTACTCGGCGCACCGGTCATTACAGGCCGCATGAGCAGCAAAGAACGTGAACGTTTATATGAAGCATTCCGAGCCGGTGACTTGCGTCTGCTGGTGGTCTCCAAAGTAGCCAATTATGCCATTGACCTACCCGATGCCTCCATTGCTATTCAAATCTCCGGTGCTTTTGGTTCCCGTCAGGAAGAGGCCCAACGCTTAGGCCGCATCCTGCGCCCCAAAGGCGGCCCAGCCTATTTCTATACGCTTGTTTCGGATGACAGCGAAGAGTTGAAATTCGCAGCCAATCGCCAACGTTTTCTGGCTGAACAAGGCTATGACTACATGATCGAAGATTGGGGCGGATAAGCACTTCATGACGCTGGTTCTCATCTCAAGAAATGTACGTTAAGTTGCACAAGATTGTCGGTGGCAAAGATGGGCTGGGGGGATGCACCACGCTTCCAATCATCAGTTTCTGCCGGATGTGGTGCAGCATGAAAAGGGTGCTTTTTCAGCAGATATCATAGATACTTTGAAGCAACGTGGTCATCATTTAAAAGAAATGAATAGAGTGTACGGAAATATGCATGCTATTTTATGGCATCGACAATCAGGTAAACTTATCGGTATTGTCGATCATCGCTGTGAAGGCAACGCCAAGAGCGCTCAGGGGAGATAGGCATGACAGATATACAGCAATGGAATCAAGACTATGGCATTACCAATCAATTGAACTTTTCACTTGGCAAAGGAGATATGCCGATTGCAGAAATCAGCAACGATCTGTGTCAGGCATCTATCGGCTTGCAGGGAGCTCATGTGTTGGGCTTTCAAGCCAAAGGAGAAGAAGCGCTGATTTGGATGAGTCCCGAAGCTGTATTTGCAGCGGGCAAGTCATTGCGTGGTGGTGTGCCGATTTGTTGGCCATGGTTTGGGCCACATGCTTCTGATGCATCTCTTCCAGGCCATGGTCCGGCACGCACAGTAAACTGGGTGCCCATCGCTTCAACAGCCAATGCAGATGGCAGCACCCTGATTAGTTTTGAAATGGCGCAATCAGCTAGCACAGTTCAGCTATGCGCACATCAGTTGCGTGTGCAGCTGCATGTCACGATGGGCAACAGTCTCAATCTGGTGCTTGAAACCACCAATCTCGGATTATCGCCATTCACCTTAGGGCAGGCACTACACACTTATTTCTCAGTTGGTGATGTTAGCCAAGCATATATTGAAGGCTTGGATGGTTGCGAATACATTGATAAAATGGATGAGGGAGCACGCAAGCAACAAAGCGGACAAGTCAATATAACATCTGAGACAGATCGTATATATCTTGGCACAAGTAAGCGATGCGAGGTTGTTGATGTATCCATGCGGAGAAAAATTATTATCCGTAGCGATGGCAGTGCGTCCACTGTTGTGTGGAATCCATGGATTGAAACAGCGCAGAAGATGGGCGATTTGGGACAAAATGGTTATTTAAAAATGCTATGTGTAGAAACAAGCAACGCCGCTGATGATGTTGTTTCACTCGCTGCAGGCTCAACACACCGTTTGGAAGCAAATTATTCCAGCCTCCCCCTGTAATTATTGTTAATTCAACCACTGTGCGCTTCAGCGCACAGTGGTTGAATTAGATGAATTGCTTTTAGCTTATACCGCAATGATTTATGCTATAGAATGAATTAGCCGTGAGTGATCCCTAATGTTGTATTTTGCAACTATCACAGTCCATAAGCCGCTAAAAGGATTGTAACTATTCAGCAGCCATCATAAAGGCAGGCATTTTGCTGTCAAACAACA
>CAYZJL010000098.1:0-7734 GCA_964478615.1 uncultured Zetaproteobacteria bacterium | reverse complement strand
GTACTCTGCGGTAAATGCTTTTAATGTTTTCATGCGATTGCCCTGGCCGACAGGCCTCCTAGGCTTGATGTCTCACAATCACCTCGTCAGTCTGCCCGCCATGTCTGCACTTTCCTTTGAAATACTCGCAAAAGATGAAACCGGTTACGCCCGCCGTGGCCGCGTCGAACTACCGCACGGTACGGTGGAAACACCGGTATTTATGCCTGTGGGCACACAAGCCACGGTCAAAAGCCTTACACCGGCTGATCTCACCGATGATATCAAAGCCAGTATTATTTTGGGTAACACTTATCACCTGATGCTACGCCCCGGTGCTGATCTGGTTGAGAAGATGGGTGGATTGCATACGTTCATGGCCTGGGATCGTCCTATTCTGACTGATTCCGGTGGTTTTCAGGTCTGGTCGCTGGGTGAACTGCGCAAGATTGAAGAGTACGGTGTACGATTCCGTTCTCACATTGACGGGAAAGAAGTGTTCTTGGGCCCGAAAGAGAGCATGGAGATCCAGCGCCAATTGGGCAGTGATATTGTCATGGCCTTTGATGAATGCACGCCCTACCCGGCCACCTATGAAGAGGCCAATGATTCGATGCTGATGTCCATGCGTTGGGCTGGTGAGTGCCGTGAAGCGTTGCCTGTTAACGATACGCAAGCACTGTTCGGCATTGTACAGGGCGGCATGTACCCCGAGTTGCGACTGGAAAGCCTGAAAGCGATTGCCGATATCGATTTTGAAGGCATCGCTATTGGCGGGCTCTCCGTTGGTGAACCCAAAGAGGAGATGATGGCCATGCTCGATGCCTTGGCTCCACATCTGCCTGAAGATAAACCGCATTATGTGATGGGCGTTGGCACACCTGCTGATCTGATCGAAGGCATTGATCGCGGCATTGATATGTTTGATTGTGTCATGCCAAGCCGCAATGCCCGCAACGGCACGCTTTTTACCGATGATGGCAAGATTAATATCAAAAACCTCAAACATTTTGATGATAAACGCCCGATCATGGACGACTGCAGCTGTTACACCTGCAAAAATTTCTCCCGTTCATATCTGCGTCATCTATTCATGGCCAAAGAGATTTTAAGCTCACGATTGAATACACTGCACAATCTCCACTACTATTGTGAGCTGATGAAGCGCGCCAGAAAGGCGCTTGAAGAGGGAAACTGGCCCGAATTTAAAAAACAGTTTTTACAACGCTACCATAGCAATGCATAATCGCCGCCTCTCAAAAATCAGGAGTTCCATTCACATGACATCACAACCTTTTTCTCTATCTCCCATCACTACCGTGATCGCATCCGCTATCGCTGCGATGGGCATCATCAATCCGGCCTTCGCTGAAGTTGCATCTGGTGGAAGCGGCGGTTTCGCTTCATTGATCCCATTGATTCTGATCATGGTAATCTTCTACTTCCTGCTTATCCGCCCACAGCAGAAAAAACTGAAACAACACCGCAACCTCGTTGATGAACTGAAGAGGGGTGACAAAATCCTTACCGCTGGTGGCCTGTATGGTAAAGTTATCGACGTAAAAGATGATCTGCTTAAAATTGAAATCGCTGATGGTGTACGTGTAAATGTTAAACGTGACACCATTGCCGGCCTAGCTGATATTGCTGCGCCAAAAGAGAAAACAGGCAAAAACAAACCGGCTAAAAAGGGTAAAGTTGAAAAAGCCAAAACTGAAGAACAAACTACTGATTCAACAGATTCTAAAGACAAAGTATAAGGATTCGACCCATGCATAGCTTTCCGCGCTGGAAAATCTGGCTTATTTTAGCCGTATTGGTGGTCTCCCTGATGGGAGCCATGCCCAATGTCACATCCGTACCATCCTGGTGGCCCTCTTCATTGAGCAAACCCATGAGCCTTGGCCTTGATCTCAAGGGCGGCATACATTTGGTACTCGACGTTGATGTTGATAAAGCTGTCACACACAGCGTAGAAGAAGATATTGATACAGCCAGACAAGCTCTGCGTAAAAACAAGATTCGTTACCGCAATTTGTCAGCGAATGGTTTAAACCTCAACATCACCATTAAAAACAGTGCTGATCTCGCTACTGCCGAAAAAATATTGACTGAAACGTTTACCAGTTACGCCATGTCAGGCCCTGTTGAAAATAGCTTCACATTAACACTGAAAGAGTCTGTTGCAGACGAGACCCGCAAGTTTGCCGTTGATCAGTCTATTGAAGTGATTCGTGGGCGTATTGATGCGCTCGGCACCACTGAACCGGTCATCATCAAACAGGGTACACACCGTATTCTGGTACAGATCCCCGGTTATGAAGATTCAGCTCACGCTAAACAGTTAATTGGTCGCACCGCCCAGCTGGAATTCAAACTGGTAGATGAAAAAGGTGATCTTGATAAAGCAATGACCGGCAGCATTCCACCCGGTGATATCATCATGTATGGCCCTGAAGAGACTCGCAACGATGGCACAAAGCATCGTCAACCGTATCTACTGAAAAAACGTACGGAACTATCCGGCAATGAAATCTCGGATGCGCGTGTCTCTATTGACTCCCGTTATAATGAGTATGCCGTAACACTGAAATTCAACAGCAAAGGTTCACGCAAGTTTGATAAATTGACAGCCGCACATGTCGGAGAACGTTTCGCCATCATCCTTGAAGGTACTGTCAACTCAGCACCTGTGATTCGTGAACGTATTGCCGGTGGTTCAGCACAAATTACCGGTAGTTTCTCTCCTGCTGAAGCCCATGATCTTGCCATCATCCTGCGTGCCGGTGCTCTGCCCGCCCCTGTTAAAGTGGTGGAAGAACGCTCCATTGGCCCGAGCCTTGGACAGGACTCTCTTGATCAGGGTATGAACTCCATCATCGTCGGTTGTATTCTGGTACTGATCTTCATGGCTGTGTATTACCGCATGTTCGGTATCGTCGCCAATGTCGCTCTGATTTTTAACATGTTGTTGATTCTGGCTGTAATGAGCATCATCGGTGGCACACTAACGCTGCCAGGCATTGCCGGTATCGTACTGACCATCGGTATGGCTGTGGATGCAAATGTTCTGATCTTTGAACGCATTCGTGAAGAATTGCGCCTGGGTAAAACTCCTTTAGCGGCCATTGATGGTGGTTATGATAAAGCATTTTCAACCATTGTTGATGCGAATATCACTACCTTGATTGCTGCTATCGTACTGTTCCAGTTCGGGTCCGGTCCAGTCAAGGGGTTCGCCATCACACTTTCTGTCGGTATTCTGGCTTCCATGTTCACCGCCATCACCGTTACCCGCGCCATTGTTGCAGCTTCAACTGCCAAACATGGCCGCGTTAAAGAACTAAGTATTTAAGGCTTTATAGGTAAACATTATGCAACTGATACGTTCTGATATTCACTATGACTTTATTGGCAAGGGTAAACTGGCGCTGTTGATTTCCGGCATCATGATACTCACCTCACTTGGCGCCCTGGCACTCAAAGGGCTAAATTTCGGTATCGATTTTACTGGTGGAACACTGGTGGAAGTTAAATTCACTCCAGCACCAACTGTTGCCGATATACGTAGTGCCATCTCCCCCAAAGGTTATGGCAATGCGGTCATTCAGGAATTTGGCGCACCGGATGAGATCCTGATTCGTGTCCAAAACAAAGAAGCCGAAGAATCATCCACCATCAGTAACGCGATTCTGGATGGCTTGAGTGAAAAGTTCGGTGCTGATGCTATTGAAATGCGTCGTGTTGAGTTTGTAGGGCCTCAGGTTGGTGAAGAGCTTACCCGTGCAGGTATTATGGCGGTATTGGTTGCTATGCTGGCTATTCTTGTCTATGTCACCTTCCGCTTTGAGTTCCGTTTTGCACTCGGTGCAGATGCAGCCCTGTTGCATGATATTACCATTGTAATCGGGCTCTTTGCATTAACCGGCAAAGAATTCTCTCTGCCGGTGATTGCAGCCCTGTTGACTGTGATTGGTTATTCATTGAACGACACGATTGTGGTATTTGACCGTATCCGCGAAAACTTTGTAGCCAATAGAAAACGCAAAAAACCGGCAGATGAAACCTCGGTTGTAAATAACTCTATCAACCAGACACTGTCTCGCACCCTGATGACATCCGTCACCACCATGTTGGTGGTTTTGGCGCTATTTATCCTCGGTGGTGAAGTCATTCACGATTTCGCCTTTGCACTGATTGCTGGTATTGTGGTCGGAACCTATTCATCTATCTATGTTGCCAGCCCGGTCATGTTATCTCTTGCTGGTCGTTTTAAAGCTGATGAAGATGAAATCAAAGCTATGGAAGCACGGCCTTAACTGTTTCTTTTATCGATATATAAACATTCATGAAAGGAGATATCAGCGCCCACCTGCCAGCCGGAACACTGCTATTCAGTGCTTATGGCGATGACTATCTCAGACTGCATAAACACAGATATGGCACTGGCCTGATCATCCATGCCAATATCATCACGGCCCCCTGGGGCCCGGCATGTTTGTCTGATCTCAATCTGCAACAGCTGGCCACTATCACCGCCTCTCCCCCGGAAGTCATCTTACTGGGTACTGGCAGGACTACAGCCTTTCCAGAGCGTGAAATACTGGACTATATGGCAGATCACCATATTGGTTTTGAATGCATGGACACACGTGCTGCTGCCCGCACGTATAATATTCTTGTTGGTGAAGGACGCACTGTATCGGCAGCCATGTTATTACCCGGAGCTAAAAAATGAGCGCAACATTTGAGTTATCCATCGAGACCCACTTCTCGGCCGCCCATAGCCTGCGTGATTATCCTGGTGACTGTGCCCGCCTGCATGGACACAACTGGCATGTGAAGCTGTATGTCGTCTGTGAAGAGCTTGATGATCTAGGCTTAGGTATTGACTACAAAATCATGAAAACTGAACTCAAAGCAGCTCTGGAACCCTGGGATCACTACAACCTGAACGATGTTGCACCCTTTGATATCATCAATCCATCGAGTGAAAATGTTGCCCGTGAACTGTATAAAGCCATGAGTAGCAAACTTGATAGTGAGCGTCTGCATGTATCGCGCATCGAAATCTCAGAAACCTGTACCGCCAAAGTCACCTATAGACCCTGATTAACACGGGCTATACCGCGACGGACTGAGATTAACCTGAACAGATACATCTTGCATGAAGCATAAATCACATAAGTATGGCTGCATGTTTAACGCTCTGTTCATCATATGCCTGTTTGTTCTCAATGCCTGCTCATCACCTGCTGATATTCAGGATACCCGTTTTATCATGGGCACGCTGGTTAAATTTACCGTAGTTAAAGGCGATCACGATCAAGACCTTGTTGAAGCAGCGATCTCTGCCGCAGCCAATGAAATGCAACGTATTGAAGATATGTTCACTATTTACGGCAATCATCCCAACGCGGTAAAGTCCTTCAACGCCACGGCAACAAACAGCCCTGTCGCACTACCGAATGAAGTGAGTCATTTATTAGAACTCTCTCTCTTGATACAACAGCAGAGTCATGGTGCATTCAATCCTGCCCTGGGAGCTATTAATCAGCTGTGGGGCTTTTCAGCTGATGAGGTACCCTCGGCTCCACCAGCTGCAGATGCTATCAAGCAGGCTATACCGCCACTACACTGCTTTGAAAAACACTGGATTGAGGGGAATAACTACAAATGGTCACGCAGAGATGCAAACTGTCAGCTTGATTTTGGCGCTATAGCGAAGGGTTATGCCATTGACCAGGGCATCAAAATACTCAGGGCACACGGTATTGAACATGCCATTATCAATGCTGGTGGTGATATTCGTCTGATTGGCAAACATGGGGATAAAGCATGGCGCATCGGCATTCGTCACCCTCGTCAGCACGGTAAGGTGATCGAAATATTACACCTGCAAGGCGATATCAGCATTGTTACGTCCGGTGACTACGAACGTTTTTTTATGGTTAAACACAAGCGCTACCACCACCTGATCAACCCTGAAACGGGATGGCCTGCCAACAACGCACAAAGTGCCACTATCATTGCAGCCAGTGCAACACTTGCCGATGCTTGGAGCACGGCTCTATTTGTGCAGGGAAAAGAAGGATTGAAGCTACAGAAGCAGTTAAATCAAAAGGCATTACTTATTGATCATCATGGAAACGTTCATGGGTCATTAAAGTCTATTTCAGATATTACATTAAAATAATCATTGCAATGGGGGTGACTTTTCATCACCTCTTTAGCATTATATCCGGCACTAATAACGAGGGGTATTCATGAAAGTCAGCGTATTTGGTTCAGGTTATGTTGGATTGGTGACAGGCGTTTGTCTGGCCGAAGTTGGACACGATGTCATCTGCATGGATGTAGATGAGAACAAAATCGAACAATTGAATAAGGGCATCATCCCTATCTTTGAGCCGGGCCTTGAAAGCATGGTTAAAGAAAATGCAGACGCTGGTCGCCTCCGTTTCACCTCCGATGCAGTGGCGGCTATTGAACATGGTCTGGTGCAATTTATCGCAGTCGGCACACCGCCGGATGAAGATGGATCTGCTGATCTGCAATATGTATTGGCAGTTGCAGAAACCATCGCCACGCATATGACTGAATATCGATTGATTGTTGATAAGTCCACCGTGCCGGTTGGCACCGCCGATCAGGTGAAAGTATGCGTTCAGGAGACCTTGGCAGCACGCAGCATGGATATCGATTTTGATATTGTTTCCAATCCTGAGTTCCTCAAAGAAGGCGCTGCTATTGACGATTTCATGAAACCGGATCGTATTATTGTAGGCATTGAAAACGACACCCCGAAACCGATTTTGCGTGAGCTCTATGCCCCTTTCAATCGTAACCATAATCGCATTGTGATGATGGATGTGCGTTCAGCTGAACTGACCAAATATGCAGCCAATGCCATGCTGGCAACCAAGATAAGTTTCATGAATGAATTAGCGAATCTGGCAGAAATTCTTGATGCAGATATTGAACAGGTTCGTCTTGGTATTGGTGCCGATCAGCGTATCGGTTATCACTTCATCTATCCGGGTTGTGGTTATGGTGGTTCATGCTTTCCCAAAGATGTAAAAGCGCTCATCCACACCTCCAATCAGGTTCATTACAGACCTGAACTGCTTACTGCTGTTGAAGCTGTAAACGACAGACAAAAGATGGTGATGTTTGAAAAAATGCAGCACCATTTTAATGGTGATCTGGCAGGTAAAACCATCGCCCTGTGGGGACTGGCATTTAAACCGGGCACTGATGATATGCGTGAAGCCCCCAGCCGTGTGCTGATTCAAGCACTAAGCCAGGCTGGTGCAAACATTCAGGCCTACGATCCGGAAGCCATGCAGGAAGCCCGTCGTATCTACGGTGATGCTGAATTTCTGAGCCTGCATGACAGTGCATATGCAGCGCTTGAAAACGCTGATACCCTGCTCGTTGTAACCGAGTGGAAAGCGTTCCGCAACCCTGATTTTGAGCGTATCAAACAGCGTTTAACTGAACCGGTTATTTTCGACGGACGTAACATTTATGATCCGGCCATCATGAAAGCCAATGGTTTTAATTATTATGCCATAGGAAGAACTCTGCCCTAATCACAACCGATCCTTCATGCCGATGAGCCCGTCACCAGTGTATCAATGGGTTAGAATGAATTAAGTGGTTTATTGTCAGGTATTTTACAGCAATTCAGCAATTGATTTACCAGATCGTCATCCTCGCGAATGCGGGGATCCATACGGTTCAATATATCGG
>CAYZJL010000097.1:0-7794 GCA_964478615.1 uncultured Zetaproteobacteria bacterium | reverse complement strand
GCGGAAGGCCTTGCGTTCGAATCGCGTCGAGGGAACCATATTTGATAGTTGTACGCTTGTATAAGTGCAAAAGGATAAAAAACTTTTTAAACCATACCAGAGGCGAAATAATGGATGAAACCTTAATGAACCCAGCTGTACCCGTACTGATCGAAGATGAGATGAAGCGCTCTTATCTCGATTACGCCATGAGTGTCATTGTTGGCCGAGCCCTTCCCGATGCGCGTGATGGCCTGAAACCGGTACATCGACGCATCCTCTTCGCCATGCAGGATTTAGGCTGCACCCATGATAAACCCTTCAAGAAATCAGCGCGTGTGGTTGGTGATGTGATTGGTAAATATCATCCGCATGGTGATACTGCCGTTTACGATGCCATGGTACGTATGGCACAGCCTTGGAGCATGCGTCATCTACTCGTTGATGGTCAGGGTAACTTCGGTTCTGTCGATGGCGATTCACCTGCCGCTATGCGTTATACCGAGGCGCGCATGAGTAAGTTGGCTGCTGAGCTATTGGCTGACATTGATAAAGATACGGTTGATTTTGCACCCAACTACGATGAATCGTTGAAAGAGCCAAAGGTGATGCCTGCCAAATACCCTAACCTGCTGGTCAATGGTTCACAGGGAATTGCGGTTGGTATGGCAACCAATATTCCACCACATAATCTTGTTGAGACCATCAACGCTGCCATTGCTCTGGTAGGCAACCCGGATATTGATGATGATGAATTGATGCAGATCATGCCCGGCCCTGATTTCCCGACCGGTGGCTTTATCTATGGGCGCCAGGGTATACGTGACGCATTCACCAGCGGCCGTGGTTCAGTCACCATGCGTGCAAAAGCTGTGACTGAAACGCACTCGCGCACCAGTCGTGAAGCGTTGATTATTAACGAACTGCCTTATCAGGTGAACAAAGCGAATCTTATAGAAAACATTGCCAAGCTTGTACGTGATAAAAAGCTTGAAGGCATCTCTGACCTACGTGATGAATCTGACCGTGATGGCATGCGCATCTGCATTGAATTAAAACGCAATGAGATCCCAGAAGTTATTTTAAACAATCTCTATAAACATACACAGTTACAGTGTAATTTCGGTTGCAATCTGCTCGCCCTGGTTGATGGTCAGCCTAAATTGTGTGGTGTGCGCGAACTGCTTGTACATTTCCTTGATCACCGTCGCCAGGTCGTTACACGGCGCTGTCTGTTTGATCTCGCCAAGGCTCAGGCGCGCGCTCATATTCTCGAAGGTCTGCTGATCGCACTTGATCATATTGATGAAGTGATCAAACTCATCCGCGCCAGCCAAACACCACCGGAAGCTAAAGCTGGCTTGATGGATCGATTCGGCCTGTCAGAGAAACAATCGCAAGCTATTCTTGATATGCGTTTGCAACGTTTGACTGGCCTGGAACGCGATAAGATTCAGGCTGAATTTGATGAGCTTCAAAAGGTCATTGCCGGGTTGGAAGCTATTCTGGCTGATGAAAAACTGCTCATGGCTGTGATTGTTGAAGAGCTTGAATTTGTACGTGATAAATATGGTGATCCTCGTCGCTCTATCATCATGGATGAAACTGCCGAACTCTCTGTTGAAGACCTGATCACCGAAGAAGATATGGTCGTTACTATCTCTAATGAGGGTTATATCAAACGCAATGCAACCTCAATGTATCGTGCTCAGCGTCGTGGAGGCAAAGGCAAAACAGCCATGACCACCAAGGAAGAGGATTTTGTTGCGCAGCTGATGGTTGCGTCAACGCACGATTACCTGCTCTTCTTCTCTGATCGCGGTCGTGTATTCCGTAAGAAGGTATATGAAGTGCCACAGGCAGGACGCGCTGCACGCGGTAAAGCACTGGTCAACCTGTTGCCGGTTGAGAAAGATGAGAAAATTTCAGCAACATTGGCTATTCGCGCATTTGATGAAGGTCAATATGTCGTCACCGCAACCAAAAATGGCGTGATCAAAAAAACCAAGCTCACCGAATATCAGAATATTCGTGCCAATGGCATTATCGCCATCAATATTGATGATGATGATGGTTTGATTGGCGTTGTCGTATCCAATGGTGAGCAGGATATCATGCTTGCAGCCAGTAGCGGTAAAGCGATTCGTTTCTCTGAATCCGATGTGCGCCCTACAGGACGCAGTACGCGTGGTGTGACAGGTATGCGCATGGCTGGAGAGTGCGAGCTCATCTCGCTGACACTGGTTTCTGATGATGCATCCTTATTGGCCGTATCAGAGAATGGTTTTGGTAAACGCACTTCGGTAGCTGAGTACAACACCCAGAAACGAGGTGGACAGGGTGTATTCACACTGAAAACAGGTGACCGTAACGGCGATATGATCGGTGCCCTTCTCGTCACTGATGGAGATCAGGTGATGATGATGACCGATACAGGTCGTTTGGTTCGCATTCGCATGGATGGTGTATCAGTGATCGGTCGTAATACACAAGGTGTGAAATTGATCGGTTGCAATAAAGGCGAGCGTGTAATTGGCGCAGTACGTGTGGTTGAACAACAGGATGATGACAACATCGAAGATGAAGCGATGGATGCAACAGGCATCGACAGTGCTGTTGAAGAAAATAATGAGGAAAATGGTACTGCTGAATGATTGATCGTCAGGAATTTCGCCGCGCATTTGATGCAATGCATACGGCATTGGCACGTCGTGGTGATGATGTTGTTTCACCGGATAGCCCATGGGGTAAAGCTAAGGCTCTGGACCTAAAACAGCGTGAGTTAAAAGCTGAAGCAGAAACACTACAAGCTGAGCGAAACAAGGTATCAAAACTTATTGGTCAGAAGAAAGGTGCCGGTGAAGATGCCAGTGCCGAGCTTGCAGCCATGGGCAAGGTATCCCGCCGGGTCAAAGAGCTGGAATCACTGGCAAAAGATGCTGAAGCTGAATTTACAGCTGCATTGCTGGAAATTCCTAACCCACTGCATAACTCCGTACCCGATGGTGCTAGTGAAGATGATAATATTGAAATCCGCCGCTGGGGCACGCCGCGTACGGATGCCGTACCCGCGCACTGGGATATTGGTACCGATCTGGGCATCCTCGATTTTGAAGCTGGAGCGACACTGGCTGGCAGCCGTTTCACCGTATTAAGGGGAGCGGCAGCAAGGCTGGAGCGTGGCTTGATGCAATTCATGCTCGATACCCATGTGGATAAACATGGCTACGATGAAGTATGGGTTCCGGCCATTGCAAACAGTAAAACGATGACAGGTACCGGCCAGCTACCTAAATTTGCAGATGACTTGTACAAGCTCGAAGGTGAAGATGCCTATCTGATCCCAACGGGTGAAGTACCCGTCACCAACCTGTATCAGGATCAAATCCTTGATGCCAGCAGCCTACCCCGTCGTCATTGTGCGTATACACCATGTTTTCGTCGTGAAGCTGGCTCTGCCGGTCGCGATGTGCGTGGCATGATACGTCAACATCAGTTTGATAAAGTAGAACTGGTACATATTACCACCGCTGAACGTGCACTGACAGATTTAGAAGAGCTTACTGGCCACGCAGAAGCCATCCTACAGGCTCTGGAACTGCCATACCGCATGGTTGAACTATGCAGTGTGGATATCGGTTTCTCAGCACAGAAAACCTATGACCTGGAAGTATGGTTACCAAGCCAACAGTGTTATCGGGAAATATCCTCATGCTCTTCATTCGGCCAATTCCAGGGCCGTCGTGCAGGCATACGCTATCGTGAAGAAGGCGCCAAGCCCCAAGCAGCAGCTACGCTGAACGGCTCTGCCTTGGCCATTGGGCGCACACTGGTAGCTATTCTTGAAAATGGCTGGCGAAAGGATGGTTCTATCAACCTGCCTGCCGCATTACACCCTTACCTTGGTGGAATAAAGTGCATTGATTCTAACAAATCATAAGTTTCTACATTGTAGGCTTGAATATTAAAGAGAGCAGAAATCAACGGGCATCCGATGCTATGGGGCATTTCAGCCTGGTCTTAAAACACCCCCTGCTCGTCAACCGCACTGAAACTAGCCGGTGCCGAAGCTCTGGTCGTTGCAGGTTTAAGGTAGTTGTGATGAATCCAGCCAACGCTACCGTTCTTTTCCATGCGCATTTGAACCCAAGGGCCCTCTTTATCCATCCAGATACCGATTTCGTTCTTGAAGACAATTTCAAGCACTTTCGATGGGCCTGAGGGGCCAACATGCAGCTTGGCTGCTTTCTTCAGTTTTAATGTAGGGCCCTCTGCTTCAGCATTGGCCACCGCAACCGGTGCAAAAATAGGGTTTATCCCCTCAGCAAACACACAAAAAGTAAAAAGTGCCGCTGCTGCGATAATCAGTCTCGTTGTTCTCATCTCTTATGTTCCCCTTCCATACATTTATTTCGAGTTTGCAAGAAGATGGGGGAAAAGCTCCTACTTTCCAAGTATTAATTCTGTTATTCCAAGCTACGGACACAAAAATGCTGTCAAAAGCAGACACAATGAGCCGCTTTCAGAAGTCGTGAGTAGTAACCTACTCCCCCACTATGGTCCATTTCCAAGCTGAACATTCGAGGATTGAAAGCGCCATCAGTTATCCAATTTACGGAAAAATTTAGTCCACCAAGCTCTTTTGATAGTCCATAGACATGACGCATCTGAGCCTCAGTGTTATGCTCCGGCTTGATTTATGCGAAGGGGATTCACTATGTCAGGACACAGTAAATGGTCTACCATTAAACATAAAAAAGTTATTTCCAATGCGGAAATGGCACGCATCCACAGTTAACACTGTTTCTATAGTATAATCATGCGACTACTTGGCGTTGATCCCGGCTCAATAAAAACGGGCGTAGGTATTATTGACCTACAGGGCAATCACATTCGTCATGTGCACCATGCTGTAATTCGCGCTGGCAAAGGTGAATTTGATGAGCGCTTGCATATCCTGTTTGCAGGTTTGTCTGAAATCATTCAACAGTTCAGGCCAGATGATGCAGCTATTGAAGATGTGTTTGTCTCCAAAAATGTTGCCTCCGCCCTTAAACTTGGTCAGGCACGCGGCGCTTTAATCGCAGCCTGTGGTGCGCATGGTCTGCGCGTGACCCCTTACTCTCCCACTAAAGTGAAACAAGCTGTAGTGGGTTTTGGCCGCGCAGAAAAAGACCAGATCGGGCATATGGTTCGCATGCTGCTGCATCCACCTGAACCGCTACCCGAAGATGCTGCAGATGCTCTTGCCGTAGCCATCTGCCATGCGCATCATGCACCGATGAAAAAGATAGCGACAACAATGAACAAAAAAGCGGAGAACATATTATGATCGGCTGGTTATCCGGAAAGGTGCGCGATATTGATCCAGCGGGCACGGTCATCGTTGAAACAGGTGGCGTTGGTTACGAAATCAGTATGAGCCTGCAAACACTGTGCAAACTCAAACAGGGGGAAAAATCTGAGTTTTCCATCCATACGCATGTGCGTGAAGATCAAATAACCCTGTTTGCTTTTGGCAACAGCGCTGAACGTGGCATGTTTCGCAAGCTGACAACGGTATCCGGTATTGGTGCGCGCATGGCATTGAATCTCATGTCCGGCATGGCACCGGATGATCTGATTCGCGCCATTGAAAGCGCTGATGACCTTGCGCTTGCGCGTACCCCGGGCATTGGTAAAAAAACAGCCCAACGCTTGATTCTGGAACTGCAGGGTAAACTCGGTGCAGTCTCCAATGCCTCCACAGCAACATCCGCCAATCATTTGAGCGAAGTACGTTCCGCTTTGACCAATCTGGGATATAAACCTGCCCAACTGGATGCAGCACTCAAAAGCGTCGAAGCGGCAGATTTTGAAACCATGTTCCGCTCAGCACTGAAAAATTTAGGCTAAACAGACAATGGAAAGTGATTTCACTCCGCTCCACTCCTTTCTGGATCAAGCTGATGAAGAGCGCCTCATTGATGCCAACCCTTCAGGCAATGATAACTGGGATGCAGCTTTGCGCCCCAAGCAGCTCGATGAATATGTCGGGCAGGAAAAAATCAGAGCCAATCTGAAAGTATATATCCAGGCTGCCCGCAAACGCAGTGAATCTCTGGATCATGTACTGCTCTACGGGCCACCGGGTCTCGGTAAAACAACACTGGCCAATATTATCGCCACTGAGATGGGCGTGAACATTCGCAGCACCTCAGGGCCTGTGATTGAACGCCCCGGTGATCTGGCTGCAATGTTAACGAATATTGAAGCCGGTGATGTACTCTTTATTGATGAAATTCATCGCTTAAGTCCACAAGTGGAAGAGATCCTTTACCCCGCCATGGAAGACTTTCAACTCGATATTATTATCGGACAAGGGCCTTCTGCGCGCTCAATCAAAATGGATATCCCCCGTTTTACCCTCATTGGAGCGACCACCCGAGCAGGGCTGTTAACCAACCCTCTGCGTGATCGCTTTGGTGTCATCGAACGCCTGGAGTTCTACTCCCATGCCGAACTCACACGTATTGTCAGCCGTTCCGCACTACTGCTTGATATCACCACCGCAGATAGCGGAGCACTGGAAATCGCCAGGCGCTCGCGTGGCACGCCTCGTATTGCCAACCGTCTGCTGCGCCGTGTACGTGATTTCGCTGAAGTCGAACATGATGGTGCCATCAGTCAGGGCGTTGCCGATAGCTCTTTGCAACGGCTGGAAGTGGATCATCTTGGCCTTGATCATCAGGATCGTCGTCTGCTGTCGGTTATTATCGATAAATACAATGGCGGACCGGTCGGGCTCGACACACTCGCCGCCTCCATCTCCGAAGAACGCGATACCATTGAAGATCTGTTAGAGCCTTTCCTGATGCAAGAGGGCTTGATTGCTCGCACCCCGCGCGGACGTACCGCAACACCATTGGCATATACACACATGAAACGCGACTTGCCTAATGATGGAAAACAGGCATCACTGCTGTGATAAAAGCAGGCAACAATCGCTGCCAAAGCTGGCCTATCCGTGTTTATTACGAAGATACTGATCATGGTGGCGTCGTCTATTACGCCAATTATCTTAAATTCATGGAGCGTGCGCGCAGTGAGTTTTTGCGCACAGCTGGCCTGGAGCTGGATATGATTGAACAAGATTACGGCGTGATGTTTGCCGTACGTCAGGCCAATGTCTCCTATCATGCCCCTGCCCGCTTTAATGAAATGCTAAACATACACAGTAGCCTGATTGAAATACGCGGTGCACGCATTGCATTCAAGCAAGAGATCTATCGTCAATCAGATCATATACTGCTGACTGAAGCGGATATTCATCTGGCTTGTATCAATCGGGGTGGCAGCGTCAGTCGTATTCCAAAACAGGTCACCACTAGTTTACAAGCGTATTTAACAGTCAACGAGGAGTCATCTTCATGAGTCAGGATCTGTCCATTCTCCATCTCATTCTCAATGCAGGCATCATTGTACAGGGCGTATTGGTTTTATTAATACTGCTATCAGTCATGAGCTGGGCGATCATTTTTAACAAATGGCGTTTTTATCGTAAAGCGCGCAACGAAGCCGAGTCCTTTTCCCAGGCCTTCTGGGGTGGATCAGATATGGATACGATTTTAGCCAGCATTCCACAACAATATCCCGACTCTCCATTGCCCAACATATTTCAGGCAGGCTATCGCGAATTTATGCGTACCCGCCAGGCCACGCGCAATGAAAGCGGAAAAATTACCGCAGCAGGCGGTATTGATGGCATCCGCAGAGCACTCGATGCAGCCTTTTCCAGAGAGATGGAAAAGCTTTCACGCAATCTGGCATTCCTGG
>CAYZJL010000096.1:0-7827 GCA_964478615.1 uncultured Zetaproteobacteria bacterium | reverse complement strand
TATAAAGGTTATAGCTATGAATACGGCACAACAACATAATATGGAAACAGCAGAACTGGATATCAGCCATTATCTGTCTATTTTTAATCGCTATAAGTGGAGCATCCTGACGCTGGCCATCTTGTCTGCCGTGCTGGTGGGGCTGATTGTATTTTCCATGACCCCGATGTACAAAGCAACCGCGAAGCTGTTGATTGAATCGGATGTGCCGAAAATTCCAACCATTGAGGAGCTCTATGGCGGCAATGGTCAGAATCGTGAATACCTGCAAACGCAGTTTGAAATTATTCAATCACGCCGTATTGCCAGCATGGTTACGGATAAACTCTATCCGAATCTAAAGTCAGCAGTCGCAGAGCATCACCCCGATCAGAAAAAAACGACGGGTGAAGTGATGAGCTGGTTGGAAGATATGTTTCCGGGCACGATGATCAAAACAGCTTCTGCACCCTTAACGCCCAAACAGCAAAAAATACAGAGTTTACAGGGGAACTTAAGCCTTAAGCCGGTCATGCGTACCCATATTGTGGCTATTTCGTTTGTCTCCAGTGATCCAGCTGTGGCGGCTAAGACTGCCAATGCGTTTGCTCAGGCCTATATCGAAGATCAACTGGGTTCGCGTATTGAAATGACCCGTCAAGGCACCGAATGGTTATTTGAGCGTCTGAATGTGCTCAAAGCCAGTTTGCAACAGTCAGAAAAACGTCAGCAACACTATATGGATAGCCAGAAGTTGATCAATGTGAATAGCGATTCAGCAGGCATTGCCGGAGCATCTGAGCGCGTGCTGACAGCACGGTCTGCCTTTGCACAGGTTAAAAAACGTTATGGCTTTAAACACCCTAAGTATATTCAGGCCCACTCTGAATTGATGGCTGCAGAACAAGCGCTGAGCACGGGTAAAGCGGAGATTCGTTCGATCAGTCGCAAAGGGGTGCGATTGCGTGAATTGCAGCGTCAGGTGGAAAGTGATCGCCAGCTTTATGATATCTTTTTGAAACGCATGAAAGAATCGAGTCAGGCGGTGGATTATAAAAAGGCTAATGCACGTATTCTGGATGCGGCCTTGGTGCCGAAAGTGCCGTTCAAACCGAATATAAAACGTTTTATTCTACTGGCTTTTGTCGGTGGTTTGTTTTTTGCGCTGTTGTTGGCCTTTCTCAATGAATCGCTGAATAAGACGATCAAGAGTACGGAAGAGGTTGAGAGCAAGCTGGGGCAGGCGAATCTGGGTATTTTACCCTTGATGGATAAACCCAAAAAAGGCTCATTGGCAGGGTTTCAAATGCTCAATGCCAAGCAAACTGGTTTTTCGGAGGCGATCCGAACCATTCGAACCGGACTGGTCTTATCCAATCTGGATAATCCTCATAAGGTGATTCTGGTTACCTCATCGGTGCCGGGTGAAGGGAAGACAACCGTATCCACCAACCTTGCAGCGGCCATGGCGAAAATGGAGAAAACACTGTTGATCGGGGCTGACTTGCGTAGGCCTTCATTAACACGTATCTGTGGTTTGCCGGATAAAGCTGAAGGGCTTTCCCAAGTGGTGGCGGGTGAAGCGAGCTTTAAGGATTGTATTCATTTGCATGAAGAAACCGGCTTGCATATTTTACCCGGTGGTTTGGTACCACCCAATCCACTGGAGCTGTTATCGTCGGAGCGTTTTAAAAAGATGATCGAAGTGTTGGAAAAATCCTATGATCGAATTGTCATTGATTCACCACCGGTTCAGGCGGTGAGTGATGCGCTGATCTTATCCAGCTATGCCAAAGCAGTGGTTTATGTTGTGGCAGCGGATAACACCCATGAGAAAGTGGTGCGCAAAGGTATTCAGCGTTTATTGGAATACAATGCGCCATTGACGGGCATTGTGTTGAATAAAGTGGATCTGAAAAAAGCTGAAAAATATGGTTACGAATATGGCGGTTATTATGATCAGTACGGTTATAGTGCAGCCAGTGAAAAGTCGTGAGGCCGTGTGATTGCTAATGGGTGAGATGATGGCGTGTTGCTCACGAATGACACATTATAATTCACCCGTCACGATGTTATCTCATGATTGATATTCACAGCCACCTCTTGCCGGGTATTGATGACGGCGCAAAAAACATGCAGCAGGCTCTGGGTTTAGCTGCTCATGCGGTCACGCATGGGATTACCCGGATGGTGTTTACTCCTCATATTCAACCGGGCACGTATGATAATCAGCTTGATTCGATCCGGCAGGTGTTTGATGTGTTTGTTGAGGCTGTGCAGGAAAATGGGATTGATTTGCAGATGGCAATGGCTGCTGAAGTGCGCATTTGTCCGGAAATTCTGCCGATGATTGCAGCCAGAGAGATTCCTCTCTTTTTATCCCCTGAAGGCAAACAAACTTTATTGCTGGAGTTCCCGCACAGTCATATTTTGCCCGGTAGCGCTAATATGATTGCCTGGCTAACCAAGCAGGGCATCGATTGCCTGATTGCACATCCAGAACGCAATAAGGAAGTGATGTTGGATATCGATAAGCTATACCCCTTTTTGAATATGGGGTGTAAGTTGCAAGTCACAGCTGCTTCGGTGGCTGGCCTGTTCGGTGAACAATCCCGGCAGGTTGCACTCGATCTATTGCAGCGCGGCTGGGTCAGTCTATTGGCCAGTGATGCGCATAGCCTGCGTCGCAGGCCGCCGGAATTGGAGCCCGGTCGCAAGGCTGCAGAAGCGGTGGTGGGGGTGCAGGCTGCCAATGATTTGGTGCTTGCAGGGCCGCTAGCGATTGTGGGTGGCATGTTTGCACCTGCCTGATCGTTTTTCTAGCTGGTTAAAACTACCGTTCAGTCTCCTGTTTGTTGCGCTATTGAGTTTTCTTGCCTATCAGTCTTGGAGCTATGGCGAAGCCTATGCGATCCAGCACCGGGTACAATTGCAGCTGGATGACTGGTATGCCGGTGTCATCAAGCCTGATCGGGCGCAGTGGCTTGAGCAGAAAAAGAATATAGACCGAGCGATTGCCTATATGCCGAACAATGCTTCTTTTCATAATACACTGGCCTTATTGCATGAGTTCAGAGCCTTTCGCATGGAAGGAAAGGGTCTTCGCCGATTGTTGCAGATCATTAAAGCCAAAATGCAATTTAGAATAGCGATCAAGGCCAGTCCAGCCTGGGTGTACCCTTGGATGAATCTGGCGCGAATCAAGAGTCAGATTGGGCAATATGATGATGAATATGTGCAGGCGTATGAGCGGGCTATTGCTTTGGGGCCATGGGAACGGGATACGATGCCAGTGTTGATTGCATTGGGCTTAAATGCCTACTCCTCGTTGAACAAAGCGCAGCAGTTGCGCGTCGATAACTATACCGATCGGGTGGCGAAGGGCGAAGGGCGCTATATTGGTGGTCTGTTGAAGGATAGAAAAACAAGTGTGTGCAACACACTGCAATCCCTGCATCGCACATTCGCCTTTGATGCGATTTGTGAGTGAAATAGCAGGGCTAAGACTTAAGGTTTCTGCTCGCAAACGGCAGGGCTACAAGCATGGTAAACAAGGCTGCATTGGCTGGGACTTGTAGGTTAAAGTCAACCGATGAGTGAATGAGGATGGATGTGATGCCCATCAGGCTGGCAAAGTTGATGCCGAGAATCAGGCTGGAGCGGCGTTGCTTTAAATTGTGGGCAATATTCCATGCACATAATAATAGTAATACGAGCAGTGGCGCTGTACCAATTAAACCCAGATTTAATGTGAACTCCAGATAATCGTTATGTACATGGTCGATGTAGTAACTGGGCCCTTGTATCTTGTAGGCCGGGAAGGCGCTGAAAAAGTTGCCTGCTCCAATGCCTGTCAGTGTGAAATCATGGCTCATCGCGAGTGTATCGCCATAGACATCACCGCGTTGTGCTTCGGCGATCATGGTGGTTTGATTGATGCGCTGCACCACTTTACTGAATCCAAACCATGAGCCGATAATGACGATATCCACGATAATCAGGCTGGTGAGAAAGATGGTGACGGACTTTGAGGCATGGCGAGACAAAAAGATAAAAATAGCCCCTGAAATCATCAAGCTGGCAAAGAAGGCTGTATTGCCCATGCGTGAGTGAGTCATGACCAGAGTGATACAGAGTATGATGAGCACAAAGCGCAAACGGGCTTTGGGGCCGAGTATGGTTTGACTGTAGTGACGCACGCGCTGTCGCCAGTTGCTAAAATGTTGCCTGCTTAGCATGGAGATCAACAGCCCGATGCCTACGGCTAAGGTCATTTCCAGCCAACCGGCCAGATGATCGGGGTTGGAGCTGAAGCCTGTAGCGCGAGCGCTGGACGGGATATTTACATCGCTAATGGAATAGGTGTATTGATTAACGCTGTAGCTAAGGCCGGAAAGGTTTAATAGCAGTGCGGCTATGGCTTGTAGGAAACCGGAAAAGATGATGATATAAACCAGGCATTGAAGCCGTTTGTATGAATTAACGAGAATCAGGGTAAGTACAAAGAGCAGCATCAAGGCCAGTGTTTTATGAAACTGTAACCAGCTGATGGATGTGTTCAGTGAGATGCTGGCTTGCGTGTTATTTGCTTGCGCATAGAGGCTGGCTGAGTGCGGAGATAACCAGTTTAACCATGCTTGAGGCAGGCTGATGCATTGTATGGCAATCCAGACTGTAGTGAGCATAAATAGAAATATAGCCCACCGGTTTCTACTGAATGATGCCGGTAGTTTTATGATGCCCAATGCCAGGGCCAGACTCACCCCGATGCTTAGACTATAAATCCATATCTCCATCGACGATGTGGCCCATGGGTATTTGCTTCCCAGAGGCATAGGCAGCCAAATGAATAAGATCGCATAAGCAAAAAAGAGATAAGAGTGGAGGCGATCAGTGAATGTTGATTTGTAATGATTCATGGTTACAGCGTTCATCCCTAAATAAAAAAGCCCCGACGATGTCAGGGCTTTTTTGTTGATATGGTTTGATCAGTTGCTAACAGCGCCGCCGCCGCCGCCACCACCTGAACCACCAGCGCTAGGTTCATGTGCGCCTTCACCATGCGAGTCACCGTTATCGCCTTCACCCTGCGAGTCACCATTATCGCTTTCACCTGAAGCTGTTGCACTTAAGACGGCAGCAAAATCAAAGCTGGGAGAAATCTGTAGGGCAGCTGCCAGCAGCATCTGACTGTCCACACCATCTTTGAGTAGCTCCGCTGCTGCTTCTTCTAATGTTAGATTTTCTTCGTCCATGAGTTCACTTAAAGTAGCTTGAATCTCTTGCTCGGATAATGCTGAACTATCATCAGCGATAGACAAGGTTGATGCAGCAGAGACACCTATGAATAACGCCGCTATAAGTAGTATTAGTTTTTTCATTTTTTCCCTCGTTGGAGAGGCATCCATGCCTTTTGATTAATTGTGGCTAGTATAGATGATAAAAACAAGACATCAACTGAAAAACTCTGGAATGAGCGAACAGTTACGTTTTTTCTAAAAATATCCGACTTTAGTGTTGCCCTAAAATTTGTTAGTTTGCAGTCATGCGTATATTAATTGCACCGGATGCATTCAAAGGCTCGCTGACGGCGACTGATGCTGCTATGGCGATAAGGCGTGGGATTGCTTCGGCGAAGCCGGATGCGGAGATGATCTGTATGCCGTTGGCTGATGGTGGGGAGGGGACACTGGCGGTGCTTCAGCCCATGCAGCTATCGGAGCATGTTGGTATTATTTTTGAAGATGGGAAGGCGTGGATTGAGTCGGCATGTTTTGTCGGTTTGCAACTGAACTCGATGCAGGGCGATGTGTTTGGGCGAGGCAGTGGCGCATTGGGTGAGGCTGTGGGCGTGGCTTTGGATGCGGGCGTTAAGGAGATTTATATGGCCTTGGGTGGCAGTGCTGTTGTCGATGGCGGTTTGGGCTTGCTGTTGGCGTTGGGTTGCCGGGTGTTGGATGACGATGGAGTCATAGTTTCGGCGGATTTGAAGGGCTTGATGCAGGCTCGCTGCATTGATCTTGAGGGGCTGGACCCGCGCCTTAAACAGGTGCAAATCATTATTTTGTCCGATGTGCAGAGTCCGTTGTGTGGGGCTGCTGGAGCGGTGTACATGTTTGGCGCCCAGAAAGGTGTTGAGGCAGGGCAGTCAGCTGCTGTGGAGGCAGCCATGCAGGCTTGGGCTGATTTATGTGAACGTGCATTTGGATTATCGCTGCAGGCCTATGCCGGCGCTGGTGCGGCCGGTGGTTTGGGCTTTGCGTTAGGCTTATTGGGTGGGAAAATGGTTTCTGGGGCGGAGTATGTGATGCAACGTACTGGCTTTGATGCTGTGCTCCCTACGGTGGATTGGGTGGTAACCGGAGAGGGTTTGAGTGATGCGCAAACGATGCTCGGAAAACTGCCGTATGTGGTGGCCAAGGCGGCGTATAAAGCGGGTGTGCGTGTTGCATTGATCTCTGGTGATGTGTCGAATAAAGCGGCATTGTTGGAGTGTTTTGATGCCGTGGTGGCGGCGAGGCCGAGCGGTGTTTCTGATTCAGAGGCGATGCGGCATGCGGATCGATACCTTTCGGCAGCTGCTGCTGATTGGGCAGAATGTTTGGAGGGGGCTGATTCGTTGGAGGGGGCTGAATGCGTGGAGGAGATGAAAGGTGATTGAATTTCCTGACCCTTCGTTGGCCAACGATGAGGGATTGCTGGCGATGGGGGGAGACTTGAAACCGGCGACATTATTGGCCGCTTATGGTCAGGGTATCTTTCCATGGTATGCTGAAAAGCAACCGGTGTTGTGGTGGTCGCCGGACCCACGCATGGTGCTGTTTCCGCTTGAATTTCATTGTTCGAGGCGATTGGCGCGGCGCATGCGGCAGGGGATTTATAGGCTTTCCTGGGATGAATCTTTTGAACGGGTCATCAATACCTGTGCGGATATTCCACGCGCTGGTGAAGCGGGAACGTGGATATTGCCGGAGATGAAGCAAGCCTATTATCGCATGCATAAGCTGGGTCACGCGCATTCTGTCGAAGTCTGGCGGGGTGATGTGTTGGTGGGTGGCTTGTATGGTGTGCTGGTAAAACGGGTGTTTTTTGCCGAATCGATGTTCAGCCGCAAGATTGATGCATCGAAAATAGCCTTGGCGATGTTGTGTGAGCGGGCAGTGCGAGAGCAATGGTTGCTGATTGATTGTCAGTTTCATACGGAGCATTTGCAGAGTCTCGGTGCGCGTGAGGTTTCCAGAGATGATTTTATGAAATGGATTCGGATTGAAAAGAAAGACGATAATGAGGGTGAACTATGAGCTTGAAAAACAATCGTGATCAGTTGGTTCAAACGGCGGTGCAGGGTGCAGTTGCGCCAGCGCATCAATGGGCCCCGTTTGAAGTGGGCGCGGCGGGCGAAATCTTTGCATGGCCGTCCACTGGCGGCATTACCTATAACGTGAAAATCGGTGATTCAGTATTTGGTTGGGCTGGTGAACATATTGAGCCGGGTGTCTCGACGACGATGAACCATAAAAACCGCAAGTGCGAATCCGGTTATCAATTTTTATCGTGCTGCGGTAATGAGGCGAGGGTGATTTCCGGTGCAGCTAAGGGTGAAAAGGGGACGGTGCTGGGGCATCATGGTGGGGTGGAGCATTTGATGCTCGATTTCCCGGATGCGACTCTGGATAAGCTGACGTGCGATGATAAATTTTTGATTCGGGGCTATGGGCAGGGCTTGAAACTGATCGATCACCCGGATGTGTATATCTACAATCTCGACCCGGATGTGTTGGAAGGCTGGAATTTGAAGGAACGGGACGATGGTAAAATCGAAGTGCCTGTGAACGTGATTGTGCCGGG
>CAYZJL010000095.1:0-7851 GCA_964478615.1 uncultured Zetaproteobacteria bacterium | reverse complement strand
GCTGGGAAGGTTACATGCTGCCATTTACCGCGTGTGTCGGTAAAACGAACATCAATAAATTCGCACTCATTTTCTTTTAGAAGGTCAAAGACCTTTTTGATTGCATCACTCACAACTGTTCTCCTCTCATTATATACAGAAAATCCCACCCGGTAAAAATAGGAGGCGGGACTGTGTCACAGACTGCCCAAAAAGACAATACTTACAGTGTATATCACACTGGATATTCGAGATGCAGTTGCAACAAATTGGTTGATGGATATGTTATCTTGTTTCGCCAGTTTCCTTACGCCATCATGCAAAGAATCTGGAAGTCTCAAACTTATCACTATCAATGAGAGATAGCAGTTTAAATGATGCTCCACGATTTGAGCGTAAAGCTGAAATAAAGACGCATGTATCAATGATTATAGAGATACTCATTATGGTATCTTATTTAATACCACTTAAAGGTCAATATTTAACTTTTCTTAACCTCGCGTGGTAATGCTCGTTCGGACATTTATTTGTCTGACGATGATCGGAATATTTTTCTTGATGTTTTGGCGCATGTGGTAGACTGGTGTTGGAGCAGCTAGCAAGCCACTGCTGGTAACATTTCTTGTCCTGATTTATAGTGGTTCATGTTTAAAGTTACCGTCAGACCCCAGGGTAGCTTCTCTGCCGCAAGCGGCATTCACCTTCTGCCCGAGTTCCGTTATCGGGCATCCATGAATGCCGACATATTGAAAAGCACGATCCCCGCATTCGCAAGGATGACGGCCCAGTAACTCAATTCATGATTCACTATATTTTTAGATTTCTGCCCCATAATTCAGGTCATGAACCTGACAGGTGGATGGAAGGAACGGTTCAACTGCTTGTCGGGTTGGAGTGATCCACGCATTGAGTTCCGGTTTTGAGGCGTTGAAGAAGATACGGGAGGGCGCACGGCCCATCTGGTTGAGTTTTTCCAGTGTTAGAAGGGTTTGGTTGATAGCTCCAAGTTTGCAGCCTACAACAAGCCATACTTCGGCATCGGGGATGGCTTCCACCCAATCTGAAACCAACCAGTTTTCGGTGATCGGAACCATTAGGCCGCCTACGCATTCAATCAGACAAGTGCCGACGTGATCAGCTTCGTTCTTACACCACTGCACAAGCTTGTCTGTATCGACGACTTGATTTTCTGCAACGGCAGCTTGTGAGGGTGCTGCGGGCAGTGTGTAGCGACATAATGAGATGTCATCTGCATCACTCAGGTGCTGAGCTTTGAGCAGGAGCTCGATATCGTCATTCTTTCCGTTCTCATCCAAACCACATGCAATGGGTTTCAGCGCTTTTGCACTTACCCCCTTTTTAAGCAAAGCACGAATAGCTGACGCAGTAACCCAGGTTTTACCTGCATCGGTGTCGGTGGCCGTGATGAAAATGGCGCGTTTTGAGCTGTTCACTCAGATCCCATCTGGTCGCACATCACCATCAGTGCGGTTAGTCCGGTCAGACAGAATCGGGATCAGGCTATCGCTATGTTCATAACCCGCTTTTTTATACCATGCCTGAGCATAGAGCGCTTCGAAGGTGGCACGAATACGGCCATCACCATTGCGATGTTTTTCACTGTATTGTTTCTCTAATTTACGGATCAGGGCACGGCCATAGAGGCCACTTTTGCGCCCTCTTATCGCTGCTGCAGATGCACCTAACCCTTTGAGTTCACGTACCAGGGAGATGGTATCCGGATAGGTCAAGGTGAACAGATCAGCATCGGTGACAGGCATTTCAATGGCCACTTTCATCATCGAATCACCAAGACTCATCACATCGGGGAATGGCAATACCAGACCCGCATTGACCGGATCAATTTCTGCCAGTGTTTGACGCAGTTCAAACAGGGTACGGCGACCGAAGGTGGAGAAGAGCATTAAACCACCCGGTGCGAGTACGCGGCGCATCTCCATCATCATATCGGCGGGATCTGCAATCCACTGCATGGCCAGATTGGAGCAGACCAGATCAAAAATGCCATCTTTGAACGGCATGGCGGTGGCATTACCACTGCTGTGCAGATGACGGCCATGCCAGGGCATACGACGTTTGTGAGATTTGCGTGTTGTGACTACCATCGATTCAGACAGATCAAGGGCAGTAATTTCTGCTTTTTTGTATTTATCACGCAACAGACGGGTGAAATAGCCAGTGCCACAACCGACATCGAGAATGCGTTTGGGCTCAAGTTTGGTGAAGTTCAGATGCGCAATAAGGCGGTCACCTATTTCACGTTGCAAAACGGCATGTTCATCATAGCTCTCTGATGCGCTGGAAAATGAGCGTTTGACCTGATTGGTATGGATATGTGATCGGTTCACTGTTGTTGCCACCATGTTTGAAGTGTTTGGTTAAACTGTTCCGGCTGGGTCAGAAATGGTGCATGGCCGCAGTTGCCGAATAGTTGCTGCTGATGTGATGCGCTTTGCCATTGATCAGCCAGCCAACGACCTGCCTCAACGGGGATCACTGCATCGTCTGCGCCATGCATGATCAATGTGGGGGTCTTAATCTCTGAGGCGACCCGGCGCAGGTCGATCCTCCGCAGATCAAGTCGTTCAAGCAGTGTAAGACCGACCTCTAAACCGGATGCACTGACGCTGTTGTCTTTATCCACTGCTGCTTTGGCAATGCTGTTAAAATCTCTGCGGCTGATCTCTTCACCGTGCAACATCAGCGCAAAAAAACGACGCAATGCTTTGGGAGAACCAGAAGAGACCGCCATTCTGAAATCTTCAAACTGCTCTTCTGAGCTGCCGTATGGCCAATCATGCGATGCTTTGAAACGTGGTGTGGTGGAAATAAGCGCAAGGGAAGCAATGCGTTCAGGGAAAGCCGCAGCAATCTGCATGGCCAGCATGCCACCCAACGACCACCCTACCAGCAGGCATGGCTGCTCGGGCAGTTGTGCGACGATGGCATCTACCCACGCATCAAGTGGTGCATCGGCTGCGCCGCCGTGGCCGGGCAGATTCAGAAACAGTGCATCCGGAAACATGTCACGCTGCCTGTACCAGATCTGTTGCGATTGCGCCCAGCCATGAAGAAATACGATGGGTTTGTTGTTTGTTTTTATCATGTTTGATTGCCTAGCAGGCGTTTCAAACACTCTGTTAGCTGTTCAATCTGCTGCTCTGTATGGCAAGCTGTGATGGTAATACGCAGCCGTGCTGTGCCCTCTGGGACTGTTGGTGGTCGAATAGCCGGTACAAAAAATCCGGCTTCGCGCAGTTTGGCAGCCATCTGCAGCGCTTGCTCATCAGAGCCAATCACTAGAGGCTGGATCGGACTATCCGAGTCCATGAACCCGAGTGCGGCAGTGCGTTGTTTAAACAGGGATAAGTGCTGCTGCAGTTGTTGACGCTCTTCACCACGCTGAATAAGTGCCAACGATGTTTCTGCGGCTGCAATCAATGCTATGGGCAGTGCGGTGGAATAAATCATACTACGTTGGCGCTGGCGCAGTCCTTCAATCATTTCATGGTTGCCAAGCATAAATGCACCATAAGCACCAAACGCTTTACCGAACGTACCGACTTCAATCAGGCGCGACTGTTTGGCAATATCACAAACGCCGGTAATACCTTTACCATCTGGGCCCATGCAGCCGATACCGTGGGCATCATCTATGATTAACAGGGTGTCATGTTTTTCAGCCAGTTCAAGCAGTGCAGCTGCATCTGCTGCATCACCATCCATACTGAATATACCATCGCTTACAATGATGCGACGCTCGGCAGGGTGTTTTTCCAATAACTGTTCAAGTTGAGACGTATCAAGATGTTTGAATCGATGTCTGTGTGCACCGGAGAGTCTGGCTCCATCGACCAGGGAAGCATGATTGAGGCGATCTGAAAAAATATGGGTGTGACGATCTGCCAGCGCTTGCAATAGACCGAGATTCGCCAACATGCCGGAGCCAACAATCAGACAGGCTTCATAACCTTTCCACGTCGCCAGCTTCTCTTCCAGCCGGTGTATCATCGGATGATCACCAGAGACCAGACGAGATGCACCACTGCCTACCCCGTCCGCACACGCACCCTGAGCAGCCATGCAGACAGCCTCATGATGACTTAAGCCTAAATAATCGTTGCATGCAAAGTTAACCAGCCTTTGATCATCGATATGAATCCATACATCTTCACGCCTTGAAGCGAGAAAACGGCGGCGGCGACTTTCCGCCACTTCAGTAAACCAATTGCGTGCATCGATCATATCCGGCATGCTGGTAGGCATGAAGAGGCTGTCAACCAAAGGTATCCGATTGGTTAACGGGATGCGGGATACATTGTTTCCCCCCGTCTGTATTTTTTGCAAAGAACCCCTGTCAGATAATGCACCTTGCTGTGCGCATTGTTCACAAGATATTAGCGTCTATGCGCAAGCCTGTTGTTTGTCCTGCGGCACTGAGCTGCCTGAATCCATGGCACCGGGGCCATGCGGACGCTGTTTAACAGATCCCCCGCCCCAGTCGCAAACCCATAGCCTGTATGCCTATCACGGGCCTGTGCGTGATGCGATTCTGGAGTGGAAGCTGCAGGGCCATGATGCGGCGGTAGCCTGGCTGGTGCAGTTGGCGTTGCCTCGACTGCGTGAACTCATTGATGAACATGCCCTGTTATTGCCTGTTCCCATGCCGCTGTCTCGCATGCGTAAACATGGTCAGCATCATGCTGCCAATATGTGCCGTTGGCTGGCAGATGATATGGGTTGTGCCTGGGACTGGCGCATATTGCGGCGCATTGGTGAGCAGCCTCGGCAGTCTGCATTGAGCGGTAGTGCACGGAGAAAAAATTTACGTAAGGCTTTTACGCTTGCATTCGACTATGAGCAGCGTTGCTTGGATACCTCCCCTGCTCCGACATCTGTCTGGGTAGTGGATGATATCCTGACGACAGGATCAACATTATACTTTGCTGCTAACGTCTGCTTAGCGTTGGGCAAAGAAGTGAATGTGCTGTCGCTGGCACGTACATCATACAGAGGATAGGTTTTCGACATGGCAAAGATAGAAGTATACTCAGGTGATTTCTGCCCCTATTGTGTAAAGGCAAAATCACTATTAAAAAAGAAAGGGCTCGAGTTTTCAGAATTCAATGTGAAACGGGATATGAAACGACAGGCTGAAATGGCTGAGCGTGCTCCAGGTGCCCGTACTATTCCACAGATTTTCATCAATGATCGCCATGTGGGTGGTTGTGATGATCTGTATGCGCTGGAAAGCAGTGGTGAATTAAACAGATGGCTGGAGTCATAGTCTGTGTGTGATCCGGACAAGCTGTTAGACAACAACCGGCAGTGGTCGCGCGAGCAATTGCTCAGCGACCCAATGTTTTTTGAACGCTTGTCTGCATTTAACAGCCCCGAATACTTCTGGATTGGCTGTTCCGATAGTCGTGTGCCAGCCAATGAGATTATTGGCCTGGAGTCGGGTCGGGTTTTTGTACATAGAAATGTGGCCAATCAGGTACACCACACTGATTTGAACTGCCTGTCGGCGGCGCAATATGCTGTCGATGTGTTGAAGGTGAAGCATATTATTATTACAGGGCACTATGATTGTGGTGGCGTAGGTGCTGCTATGCAAGGCCAGCATCATGGTATTGTGGATAACTGGATTCGCAGTATTCGTGACACCTATGTACTGCATCAAGAAGAGTTGGATGCAGTGGATGAATCTGAGCGTATGGCGCGTTTATGTGAGCTGAATGTGATTCGTCAGGTGGATAACATCTGTCATACACGCATTGTTCAGAATGCTTGGGAACGAGGTGATCCCCTATCTGTGCATGGCTGGATTTACAGTCTTAAAGATGGCCTGTTGCATGATCTGAATGTCACCAAAAGTGCCCCGAAAGATGTGGCACCGCTGTATCGGGTTACGCCAAGCGAAAGTAGCTCCTGGCCGGTGGCCAGTTAAACTTCAAACAGCTCAGGCCGCTTGGCGTATTGCTGCTGCATTGCAAACGCGACTTGCGTCGCTATTCAGATACTCTTTGCCAACGTTTCCTTTTCACCCGAATCAATTGATATCAACTTGCTGGATATGAGCGCTTGGGTTTTTCGTTGAATACGTTGCTTCTTCTCAGTCTCTCGTAATGCTTTTTTCAGCTTCGATTTTACTTCTGCAACAGGAGATACTCCAGCTTTACGGAAGGCAAAATATTTCACGATATGCCAACCCTGCTCAGTTTTAATGACTGATGTAATCGTGTCTGGTTTTAGCTGCTTCACTGCATCTTTAAATGCAGGCAACAGTGTTTCAAACTTAAGCCAGCCCATATCTCCACCACTGTTTTTACTGGCTGTATTCTGGGAGTATTTTTTTGCCAATGAGGCAAACATAGCAGGTTTTTCTGAGAGCAACGTATGTAGATCTGCCATGGCTTTAGAGAGTTTTTTGTTGCGTTCACTATCCTTTGTGCTTGCTATGAATATTTGCCCCATATGAATCATGTCCGGGTGAGTGAATTTCGTTCTGTTTTGATTGTATGCATCAAGCAGCTGTTTATCCGACGGGAATGAAGCAGGCAATGCAGCCATGCTCTTTAACATAGCCTGAACCAGGACATCTTCAGACGCTCTCTGCATACGCAACGCTATATTTTCACGTTGATCAAATTCTGCCTTTTTCGCATTTGTAATGACAAATTGTTTCAGCAAGGCACTGCCAATCAACTGCTCTCTCACAAATGCATCATCCATATTGGCTGCCGTGATATGTTGTACTGATTCAAGGATATTCAACTGTTTCAAATAATAATTCAAATCCAGCTTCACAGCTCCCATCGTCGCAATAATTGAACTGCCGCTAGCCTTGAACGTATCACGTTGACGACTATCTATGGCCTTTCTTAATAGCTTGAAATCTTTAATCGAGACAGGGTTCTTTTTCAACAGACCCGCTAGGTAGGCCTGATTCAGTTCATTTTGTTTTTGAACATGCAATTTATCTATCAGAGCCTGACGCACATTCGCTAATGGGATAACACCCGGCTGACGTGTCTCAAGCAGCTCAATCAAACGCACCGATGTTGATGATTGCGTGATTTTCAAGCGCTGCTTACCCGACATGCCGTCAATCGCAGCAGCCACTTGCGGCAACAGCGTATCACGCGATAACCAGCCCAGATCCCCCCCCTTCGCTGCACTCTCTTTATGTTTAGAGTGGCTTTTGGCGTACGTTACAAAAGTCTTTTTTCCATTTTTAATCTGACTCAGCATGAAACGCACTTCATTCAACTGTCTCTTAAGACTATTTTTTTCATTCACCGGCAAGAAAATTTGACGGAGATGAACCTGCGCAGCAGTTTTAAACTGCTGAATATTCTGTTCATAGATCTGTTTGAGCAGTGCCTCCTGCGGATAGCCATTCGGCACCGTGTTCTGCTCCAGGATATACAAACGATACAGTTCATGCTCACCAGTGAGCTGCATTTGAAGTGCACGCAAGGGCTCATCATCAAGGTCTGTTTTATGCGCTTGCGCAATCAAATATTTTCTAATCACTTCTTTGCGAATAAACAGTTCCAGTTTTTCTTTATCTTTTCGCAACGTGGATTTTTCAGCTGCATTCAGCAGAGCCACAACCGGCAGAAGTTCATCCTGGTCAAGGTCAGCGCCCTTATAACTTGCCACTGTGTCTGAACTGAAAAAACCGGCTTCCGCAGATAAAGGCAGCCATGCCAGCAAGAACATCAACGACAATATTTTAATAAACATAGTGGTATTTCTCATATCAACTCCTGAATTAAGGCATCTGTCTGTGTAAAATGTAAAAGAATGTAAAAGGAGGTAAAAGGGGACGCTACCCTTTTACAC
>CAYZJL010000094.1:0-8009 GCA_964478615.1 uncultured Zetaproteobacteria bacterium | reverse complement strand
CCACAGTGATGTACCAACATTGCCGCTGACTTCTGCACCAATACCAAATGATGAGTTGGTAAACAGCGCGCCATATTCAGAGACATAAAACTCAGCGTTCAAATTATGGGTACCAACTAGGATAGAGATGGCATCATCCATCAAATTCTGCTGAAACCATGCTTGCTGTAGACGTGTGCGATTACCATCAGCAATATTACTTGCAGTCTGTATATCACCAATCAAAGCACCACTTGCATCTCTACCATGATTAACAATAAACTCTACATAAGCCGTTGCACCAGGCCAACCAACTACTTTTTCCATATCAATGGTGATTGCAGCCGTTCCAGCCGCATCATTTTTAGTACCTTTCTGCAGGCCACCAGAATAATTATGTACAGATTCTGCGATATAACTCAGCTCTGTAGTCATTGGGCCAGTGTTTTCTTCGGCCAGCGCTGGAGTGACACTGTGACAGGCAAATGCAGCAGCAACTAAGCTATGTTTTGCGATATTTTTATTCATTTCAACAACCCTTTTCTTAAAGTCCACTTATAAGTGAATAAATTATTTCGCTAGGGATTCTACTATACAGTCGGCCAGGAGCAATGCTATGAGATACCCCACTTAGATTGTTTTGTCCCTCAGGGCACGCTCTCTGCCTGCGGCATTCAGCTTGTCATACCCGATTTGACCGGGGGTGGTGTGTTTAGTGAGTTGTCTCTGTTGTGCTTTGTCGAATGAAGCCGCTACGCGGCAGGATAATCAGGCAGTTGTTTTAATCCCTGTATCGCTTCAATACGTTTTTCATCCAGACAAGCTTTGAGCATGAGATCATTATTCTTGAGTTGATTACGCGAGCACTCTTTATGCCATAAATGCAAAACAGGTTCGCCACGTAAATTTCTGCGTTTGAGACCATCATGCAGCAGTCTGGCTGTGAGATCAGAATCTTCACGACCCCACCCCACAAATTGTTCATCAAAGCCATTGATGCGAATCAGAGCATCTGTCGGGCAGGAGAGATGACAGCCACGAATACCTTCCAGTTGATCATTGGCAGCAGATATCCGGGCCTGCAGTAGCAGAGGAAAGAGGCGATTGATATTGCCTTTGAGGCGCTGTTGCAGCCACCAGCTGAATGGTCTGTTGGTGTGCATGGTAGGGCGCTTGCACAGTCTTGTTGTCCACTCTGGAGAAATGAGCACTCTGCTGCCGCTGATGAAATACTTTTTAACTGCCAGACGACGGTGTGCCGCAATCAGTCCGGGCAATGGGATGCAATCACCATCGGTGAGCAATACATGTGGTTCAGTGATCTGCTGAATCACTTTGTTGTGAATGCGGGCTTTGCGGAAACCATCATCGGCTTGCCAAATATGGTGTATGGGAATCGGGAAATGTTGTTTGAGTCTGTCGATGAGTGCTTTTGTTTCGTCATTTGAACCATCATCAGCAATATAGATGGAGAAATGATTGTCGCTCTGTTGCCTGTAACCATCGAGCACCAAACTTAAATATTGCGGTGCGTTATAGGTCGATATAACGACCGCTAGCGAGGATGCACTCACTGGACAGGTTTTCTCAAGGTGGAGAGCATATCGTGCCCTTTGTCAGCAAAGCGGGCTGGGATGGCAAGCAGTTCGCGTGTGACCTTCACCATCTCGTACATCGGTTTGGATGCATGTTTACGTTCAAGGATATTGACCCGCTTGGTTGAGATGTTATCTACCTCAAAGCCACAATTTTCAGTAAGCATGCGCATACTTTTGGGGTTGAAGAAGCTGATATGGCCGCCATGACTGCGAATATCAAAATATTCCCAGTCTGCCCCCATAAAATCGACGGTCCATGAGTTGGCATTGCCGGTTCCGATCAGTAGTACGCCGCCCGGTTTGAGAATGCGCAGAATTTCTTTAAGCAGATCTTGTGGGTCGAGCAGATGTTCAATCACTTCAAACAGGGTGATCACATCGAAGTGGTTGTCTGGAAATCCAGCATCTTGCAGGTATCCCGGAAATATTTCGAACCCCAGTCCTCTGGCTGTATCTGCAGCTTGCGTGGCCGGTTCTGCACCAGAAGCATCATAACCACACTCCTTGGCGACACGCAGCAGAGCACCGCTTGAGCAGCCCACATCAAGCAGGCGCAGTGCTTCGTTGTTTTTATTACCTACTACCGACTTGGCATCATTGAGAATATTACCCATACGCTGGTGGTAACGCTGTCTGTTCTTGCCACTCGGCAGGGTGCCCAATGGAACATCGAACTCCTGCATGGACTCATCAAACCAGGCTTTGCTGCAAGAGCTTAATAGCTGGCCACAATCGGGGCATTTTTTTAACACCCCTTCGGGGAGTTTGATGTCCGTATTTTCAAGTGTGCTGTTGCAGCCAACAGGGCAGTGATTGAAAAGGGTCTCTGAAGATGTGCTCATGGGTGCATGCCTCTATGTTTATTTCACGTGTTTTGATGGCGCTTTAACGGGGTCAGTTGCGGCATTTGCTTCAGCTCTGTTGCTGTTTGCATCGTCTTTTGCCAACAGTGCTAGCGGAGCATCTTTTGTATATGATGTGAGGTGAGCGTAAATGCTGCCAAATTTTATCTTGGCCTTCATTTTTAGTGGGATATGCCGTGCATCATCGGTCATCCACAATAGCATTTCACCCTTGTTGGTGAAGATGCCTGCCGTTTTAAGTTTGGGCTTGACCAGGATACAGCTGACTTTTTCACCCCATGGCGCTTTCAATGTCTCTTTTCTGGGTAGGATATTGACTTCGATTTCATACTGTTTGCGTGAATCAAAGACCGGAATATTGACGGTTTGACCGGGAGTGAGTGTTAAGCCACGTACCGCCAGAAAAGCATCAATAACACTCAGATGACCGGCAGGCACATCAAAATGCTCGGTGATTTGATTCTGGGAATGGGTGACCTTGTTTTCCAGCCAAAGGTATTCGGTGCGTTTCTTGGCTTTGTATTTGCGTTCATGCAGATCAGCATCAAAGAGTGTGCTCTGCATCTCTCCGTCCACACATACGCCCTCTGCTGTGATGTGGTCGCGTACTTTTCTGAATGCATCGAGAAATGTATTGGTGCGAGCAAGGGTTTTGACCTGCCAGCCATGATCCCCGATGGAGGTGATATCCAGCGTGGTGGAGCCGGCATTAATAAATTCCCAGCCGATTTTAAAAGCAAGGTGCTCACCAACGTAGGGCATACATGTGTGTGTGGCGGTTAATGTTGAACGTGTTTTATGGTTGCTCTCGGCGCTCTTGCTGCTCTCTTTTATCGCTTTTGTTTCGGTCGTTTTATGTTGAGTGCTGAGCGGTGGCTTAGTCTCAGATGGAGCTTGCCTGGCTGGCGGGGTTGGGGTAGCTGCTTTCGCAGCTGTGGGCGCATCTTTTGCCGGAGCCGTTTCAGCTGCACTGGCCACAATAGGCAGGCTGCAGGCAACTAGTATGACAAGCCCAAAACGAAGCATCTGTTTATCAGTTGCCTTGCATCAACGATAGTAGGAATTGAGCAATAGAGTTTCCCCAAAATGCCAAACCGGCCATGCCGACCATACCAGCCACCAAACCAGCTGCATGTTTCCATTCGCGATGTTGGCTAACCAGATCCCAGGAGAATGAACCACTGAAAACGCCTCTGTTCCAGCGCGGAAGCAGGGCAGGGGTGTTGGCCATGAAATCACTATATGTCTCACCAAACAGTTTAATCAGGTTCTGTTCTTCATTTTTCCATGTTGGAATATAGATGATGAAGAACGATATTGAGACGATCATAAATGCAGGCAAGCTGTCACCTGTAATGCAGAAACCGCTAGCAATCAGGAAATGTCCGAGATATAGCGGGTGACGCACCATGGCATAGGGGCCGGTAGAGGTGACCTGGGCAGATTTATGGATATGACCGGAGGCCCAGATGCGTAGTGCTTCTCCGATTACAACGACAGCAAGGCCAATAAGCCAGCTGGTTTGTGTGGGTTTAGCAAACACAATAATAGCCAACCCCATCAGAACACTGGCTGGAATGCGGGCGCGTAGAAGCAGTGTGTACATCTTCTGTGAAAATGTGTGTTCAGAGCTCATGTAATATCCTTGTGATGGATTCAGATTTAATCGCGTCCATGCAGATGAACTGTTTGCATGTGCGTTTGAAGCATGGGCCACAGGCTGGACTGGATTCGATATGCCAATGCTTCACTCCCTTCGTTAGGTTTGTTTGTTCTGTTTCTTCAACCGTTAAGGGAGCCGAATTCCATGATGCTGATGGCCCCCAAAATGTAATGGTTGGTCGATTCAATGCCGCTGCAAGATGTAACAGGCCCGTATCAGCGCCCACTACAGCTTTTGCTGCCTGAATCAACGCCACCAATGCTGACATATTCAAACGTTCCGGCAAGGCGTAGCCATTGCTTTGCGCGGCCAGCCTTTGCGCTTGCGCTGCTTCAATCCTGTTTCCCCAGCTGAAAACAGGTGTGATGTTTTGATCTATCAAATTGTGGGCAATCTCTAACCATGTCTGTTCAGGCAGCTGTTTTGTTTTCCAGCCGCCGGCGGCATGAAGAATCACATAGTTGTTTGCTTTCAGTTTAAGCTGCTGAAGCAGATGACTATCCGGTCGGCAATGACTGTTTTCGATATCGATTATTGGTGCGCTATAGGGGATGGCATCTTCAGGTGGTCGCAGTGAGGATGCAAAAGGGGCAGAAGCAATACGACGGTACTGTTGAACCACGTGCCTCTCTTGTGCATGAAAACAGATGTTTTTTGTTAATATCATACCGGTTTTTTCACGCAAAAAACGTGGGTCAAAAGCATACACCGGTGAACCGCATGCGCGCGCCAGCACGGCTGATTTGATTAACCCCTGCAGATCAATGACGGCATCAAAACCAATACGCCGCAGTGTTTTGATAGCCTGCCAGGCAGAGCGAACGGGGTGCTCGCCTTTAAGGGCAACCTGATGCACGATCACATTGGCCGGTAAAATATCTGTCACAAAACCATAACGCTGATCCACCAGCCAGTGCACTTCATCGACATCGTTGCGTGCGAGGATATCGTGCAAGGCGGGCAGGGCATGAATAATATCACCAAAGGCGGATAGCTTAACGATCAGTACGTTCATCAGCTGCTACTGTTCATTGCGGCACGGTTTTCAGCATGGCTCTGCATGCCTCCAATATCATGGCTGGAGTAATGTTTGCCATGCAGGGGTGGCCTTTGACACTGCATTTGCGTTGCAGGCAGGGGCTGCAATCGGCTGGTTGATATAAGACGTTTACACGCGGGCCTGAAGGTGCCGTGCGGGCGGGATCAGTAGCCCCGAACGGGGAGATAGTGGGGATACCCAATCCTGCTGCAACATGCATCAGCCCTGAATCATTGCACAGCATTAACTTCGATGCAGAAATCAGTTGCAGGGCTTCAGTCATACTGGTTGATCCTGCTGCATTCCAGTGTGGGGTGGGGATGTCGGTGATGATATGTTGGCTAATGGCATGATCTTCCGGCATGCCCAGGGTTAGCGGTTGCCAGCCTGCCTCTGCCAGTCTCTTTACTACCTCGTGAAAGTCATCTGGGGGATAACATTTGGCCGCACCAAATTGAGCACCCGGAGCAATGCATATCACCCGTCGTGGATCCAGCCCATGCTGTTGCATGCGTTTCTGTCCCATTGTTTTACTCTCTGGGGGCGTTGAAAGTGTTACTTCGCTGTTGCTGACCGGGATCTCCATCTGCTTTGCAATATCAAGGTGAAAGAGACGGTGATGTGCGTGCAAAGTATCGATACGCTGAGGTAACGCATGGCTAAGCAGCAAGCTGCGCCACTGACCACGATAACCGATGATGTTTTTAACACCTGCCTGGCGACATTGCCAGGCAGAGCGAAAGCTGTTGGGAAAGAGGAACGCAGTATCGGCAGCAGGAATGCTGGATAGGTATTGTGCATTGTTCAGGCCAAGGTATGGCAGCAGATCCTTTAGCCAAGCTCTGCCGCATACAGAGATTTGTTCAGTGCCGTGCTGGCTATAAAACTCCGATATGGATCGAAGGGCTGGTTGCGCCATGATAACATCGCCAATCCAGTTGGGTGGCATGAGTAGCAGATGATTGTCTGTTTTCATGCGCTGCTGGATGGTTGTTGAGAGCTGCTTTTTTTATGGGTACAGACAATTTTATGGATACAGACAAACAGGTGCCATTCGCGACGCAGATAAGGGTTTGAAAGCGGTTTGATATCCAGGTTCTTTTTATCAATGATGTTGAAATGGCGTTTTAATGTGCGCTGAATACCGCTAAGAGAGTAGTAGTAAGGGCGTGTTTTCTTGCATAAAAACGGGCAGGTCTGCAGAGCCCAATAGTGCAGGCGCGCTTCAAAAGGGCTGTGGGTGCGGATAGAAAAAATCAGTGTGCCACCGGGTTTTAGCAAGCGTTCCATTTCGTGCATGATCAGTTCCGGATTAAGTGAATGCGAAATCATATTCAGGCATAAGATAAGGTCGTAACTATTGTTTGGCTTGGAAATGCGTTCAGCAGTTGCAGCCAGATATTCAGCATCTTCAGGCAGTTCGCCCGGAAACATACGACGAAAATCATCAATTAACGGGTCAAGGTAGGTTTTGTGTTTTAGGTTCAAAAGGCGGGAAATGCAGCATGGGCCACCCCCAACTTCAAGAACAGCCCCATCTTTAGGATATTGTTTGGCATATTGTTCTATGGTGGAAAGTGTGGTGCTTTCAAGACGCTCTCTTTCACCGCTCAGGCTTTTTTTTTGCCAGCGTTGTAAAATGAGTTTTAGTGATTCTTGCCAGTGCAAGCGGGAAACGGGCTTGTGTTTGCTCATGCTTGCTCCTGTTCATCAAGATATAACCAGCGCCGATGAATCCATAACCACAATTCTGGGCGTTGATGAATGGCTCCAGCATAAGCATTGTGAAGTGCAGATGTGCAAATGATAGCATCCTGTTCCGTATCCTGATGTTGTTCGGGCAATGTTATGCGTTTAAACTCAATGCGGAAACGAAATTGATGATCCATGCGATGTACGACTCCAGCAAACAGAGCTGCATTATTGCGCCGTGCATATGCTGCGGGCAAGGTGGTTGATTGGGCCTGGTGGCCAAGAAAGGGCACCGGAACGCCGCTTGAAAGGTGCTGATCAATCATGATGGAGACACTGTGCCCCCGTTTGAGTGCTTTGGGTAACCAGCGCATATTTTTGCGGCGCTCATGCAGCTTATTGCCAAAGCGTTCGCGACACTGTTTAAAAAAGGCATCGAGTGGTTGTTGGCGAATGGCGCGATACATTTGATCGCTTGGAAAACCTATCAGGGAGACAGATAGCGCACCGATTTCCCAATTACTGAGGTGACAGGCGGTGAAGATTACACCATGGCCATCTTTGTGAGCTTGGGAGAGCTCATCGAGACCGATAAATTCGATACGTGATGTTAAAAATTTTTTTGAACGCAGGAACACGTGCGGTATTTCAAAGGTTGTACGCCCCAGTTCTGCAAATGACTCACGACTGATGCGTTCTTTCCATGCCTGGCTTTTTTGAGGGTAGACGCGGTTTAAGTTGTGCATGGCAATATCGCGGTGGCGGCCATCAATGTGATAGGCCACGCGCCCTAAACCAGCTCCAATGGCACCGGCCAGTCGAGCCGGAAGAAAACGAATCAGATAGAACAGGATTTTAACGATGAATGCCATGTAGGCAGACCTGTTTTAAGCGGTCAGGCTCTTGGCTTCATCAATCAGCATCACAGGAATGTCATCCCGAATAGGGTATTCGAGCTGGCAGCTGTCACAAACCAGCCCTTTTTTGTTGTCATTGTAGTGCACATCACCCTTACATTTAGGGCAGGCCAAGATTTCCATCAACGCTTTATCAAGCATGTCTCTCTCTCCAGTGTCAGTTTTGAAAAAACAGAGGCTAGCGCTATGCACAAAAGGCCTCAACAAAAATGCAGCCCGTCCATGGGCTGCATTTTTGTGTGTGTTATTGTGAACTGA
>CAYZJL010000093.1:0-8011 GCA_964478615.1 uncultured Zetaproteobacteria bacterium | reverse complement strand
CCAGGATGGGTGGCGAATCAGTAGAACTGATTCGTGAGGCAGGAGAAAACCACGCTTTTCTTCTGCCGTTGAAGCAAAAGGGCAGGAAGCCCTTGTTGCGTATCTCTAAAAGTAACCTTCTTTTTTCTTGTCTTCCATGCTGTTGGAACCGTGGTCGATAATACGTGTTTCTCGTTCCGAACGGCGCGCTGCCGCAGCTTCAATCACGATTTCATCCATATTGGTAGCATCTGAATAGACCGCGCCCGTACACGGGCTACAACCCAGCGTACGAAAACGTGACATCACCATTTCCGGCTCTTCACCTTCAAGCAGCTGATCTTTGTTCTCTTCGTAATAGGGAATCAACATACTGCCACGTTTGATCATGGGGCGTTCTTTGGCGAAATAGAGTGGCACAATTGGAATACCCTCCTCACGAATGTACAGCCATACATCCATCTCAGTCCAGTTGGAGATCGGGAACACACGTACCGACTCACCATCATGAATCTTGCCGTTATACAGGCTCCACAGCTCAGGACGCTGATTTTTCGGGTCCCACTGACCAAATTCATCACGCATGGAAAAGACACGCTCTTTGGCACGGGAGCGCTCTTCATCGCGCCGCGCACCACCGAAGGCGGCATCATATTCACCCTCCTCCAGTGCATCGAGCAAGCCTGATGTTTTCAACGCACCACAGCAACGCGCCACACCAAACTCTTTAGGATTCATACCTTTGGCAATCGCATCCTCATTACGCTTCACAATCAGATCAGCCCCTACTTCTTTGCAATAGCTGTCACGGAACTCATACATCTCTTTGAATTTATAGCCGGTATCCACATGCAGTAGTGAAAATGGCAATGGTGCCGGATAAAACGCTTTGCGTGCCAGGTGCAACATCACACTCGAATCTTTGCCCACAGAATATAGCATCACCGGGTTACGGAATTCAGCCACCACTTCACGAATGATGTGAATCGATTCCGCCTCCAGTGCTTTCAACTGGGTCAGTTTATGCTCGGGTATTTTATTTTCAGACATTTGTATCTCCTACAACTATTGCACTCATCTTTAACTCATCTTTAACTCATCTTTAACTCAACATTCACTTACGAAGCGCGGTTTTATGAACCACTAAGGCCAACACCTACCATTGGCCACCACAGGCTTGAAACAACAACGAACAGGATCAATGCCGACAAAGAAAGTATTCCGCCAAAGCGCAACATAGCCAGACGCTGCACAAAACCCGTTCCATAAATCATCGCATTCGGTGGTGTACCCATGGGTAGCATAAATGCAAAACCGGCCACAATGCCCACTGTTAAGGCAATCGTTAATGGATCTATTCCCGCTGAAATACCAACCGGAATCGCGATGGGCAGCAATATAGCAACTGCTGCTGCATTACTCACGCCTTCTGTTAATAACAGGGTTGCGATTGTTAATATGATAATCAACGACAAACCCACCAAGCCGGATGGGAAAAACTGCGTAGCCAACCACGCCCCTGCCCCACTCACACTCAACGCAGATCCTACCGCAATAGCACCGCCATACATCAGCACCACACTCCAGCTGACGTGCTGCTCAATTTCATCCCAAACTACCAAACGCAGTGCGAACATCGCCGCAACAGATAATAGTGCGATAGAAGCTAACGAAACCGCATGACCGGCAAACATCCATGCCACCACAGTCAGCAGCAGCAAGCCGCCCATCAACCAGCCACGCGGCTCCAAATTACCCACTTCCAGTTGACGACGCTCAACACATGCTCTGGCTCGATCAATATTCACACCTTCAAAGGGTGTAATCACCAACAAAATCATCGCAGCTAATAGCAACATCAATATCACCACAGGTGCTGCAGCCAATGTCCAATCCATAAAAGTAAACGATTGGCCGGTAATTTCTTGTACCATGCCCAAAGCCAAAGGCCCGCGCGCGCCACCAAGCAGTGTCATCACACCGCCAATAATCGAACCCCAAGCCACGGCAAAGAATAGCGATTGGGCATAACGGTCACCGATTTTCAGATCCAGACTGCGCACAATCTCCCAGACAATCGGTAGAAAAACGGCAGCTACCGCATGCTCCGGCATAAAAAACGCCATCACGGCGGGTAAAAATAACAACGCCATCAACAACTGTTTCGGGCCTGACCCCACCTTATCAATCAAAGCCAAAGCCATATGCTCAGATAACCCAGTTACGCGCGCTCCGGCTGCCAGCATAAATGCGCCGAGAATGAAAAATACAGCTGATGAACCGAACATGCTATAAGCATCTGCTGCCGGTAATACCCCGGCCAGTGGCAGCAGCGCCAATCCTAATAACGATGTTGCCGCCAGTGGAATCAAACCAGTCACCCACAAAGCAAGACAGAAGAGGAAAATCAGTAAGGAGCTCCAGCCGCTCTCGGTCAAACCAACCGGAATATCCTGAGCACCGGCCCATAGGGCCAGAGCAGAGAGTACAATCAGGGCAACATAGGGAATACCCTCTTTTGCCAACAACCAGTGTATAGGCCTGTTCAGGTTTTGCTGATAGGTCTCATCTACCTTGCCATTGGATCGCAAATAGCGTCTGAGACCATCAAGCCAGCCAGAGAGATGGCGGCCCATATTCGACGTTGCCACTTGCTCAGGCAGATATGGTTCTTTACCAATCAGCAGGCCACTCTCCATAGGGGTTAAGACGCGGCCCATATCTCTTAGTCGATGTGTTGGTAAGCCGGATTGCTCCAACAGCTCATACTGAACCAACAGAGCATGCTCGACGTCATCGAGGCTGGCCAGTTGATTGTCACTTAACGGCGTGCCTGGCAGTGGCCGGAATGGCAACAACATCGGTACAATGCCCTGTTCAATTAACTTTTTCATACCATCAAGCGTTGATTGCAGTGGTTCCAGGCCCACAATCAGATGACTAACCACAGCTCCGGCACGAAAAACAGAGCGCGCATATTGCAATGCACTATTGATAGCATCCTGCCCGCCAGCGGCATGTTTACCCGGACATACTTCAGCAAATCTATCGGCATCATTGATCTCAAGGTTGCAGACAAACACATCAAGGCCAGCTTCATATAGCTCATCAATAACCTGCACATCGATTGGAGCAACAGTTTCAAGAGCAATTTGCCGATGGCCCAGATGTTTACGCAACAGTGCAATCACTGCCACCAGCTGCCTCAAACCCACATCATCTGACGGTGAATAACCATTATAGAGATAGACCGTATCCACTTCGCGTTCAGCCAATGCAGCACGCACCGCTTCAACCAGCTCCAATGGATCACGCAGTGGTGGTTCAGCCTGATTCATCATCGATTCATACTGACAATACTGACACGCATTACCCGGCTGGTTAAAAAAGCCACAACCCATGAATGGATGCAACATAAGCAAACGATCATGCAGTGCTGAAAAGCTGCCCATGCGGGCACCACTGCGTGTTTTTTGCTGATAGAATGATGGAGCCTGTAACAGCTCTACTTCTGAAATTTCACCACCACAGTGCAGCAACACTTTGTCACCCTTCTGCTCAAGTGAAAAACTGCTTTGCTGTGTATAAGGCTGACCAACCGGCACTGTACACAACTGACCCGTTCGCAATTTGATATCCACAACCGTTTCTATGGCATTGGCCTGTGACACCCACTTAGAGGCATGTTGTAAACCATCAGGTAGAGCCACACCACGGCTAACCAGAGATAACTTGGTACGTCCCGGATTAGCGAATGGATGCAGATCAGTAGTGGATGTCATCATCAGATTGAGTCTATTGAATCGTTCGATCGACGATTAAATCGACGAAACCTTCTCCACTCGGATTTTCCACTGGCTGTCTGAGATCTTCTCTTTACTGTGCACCGTCTGCCCCTGCTCTTCGAGCGACAGCGGTACATTTTCAATCGGCGCTCCATCATCCAGGATCACATCAAGTAAAGAACCAACAGGCATCATGGTCAGCTTGATTTTGGTTTTTACAAAATTCATAGGACAAGCCACACCGCTTAGATCAAGCAATACAACATCATCAGAAGCTACTACAGCAGCACTCTCTGTAGCAGACTCAACAACTTCAGCCGCCTCAGGAACCGCAGCAAAACGTTTCTCAGCCACAGCTAGCCAGGTCTTCTGCACATCACGCAGTTTGGTAATACCAGCAGCCGGATCAGCCAGATCAATACTCATCATCGCACCCTGCACCGCATTAAAACCAGCCATCACATCGGCATCTGTACTGGCATTGGAGATCAACAGAGCAAACACTTCAGCATCATTTTCCGGCGCCTCACCATAGGCGACCAGGAATGCCCGCGCGGCTGAAATTGCCGAACGGCGCAACGCAACCTGTGCTTCAGGCCAGAACATGGCATCAATATGAGCGCGTGCAATCAACATTTCGTACTCTGCTTCAGAGATCAATGCATCTGACATGGAGAGTACAGCACCAGCACACTCACCCTTCTTATTACCCTTGGTATTAAATGCTTCATTTTCACTCCAGTCGTAGATCAGACCATCGACTTCACCAGCATCAGCTTTGAATGGTGCTAGAATCTCAGACAGGCCCTCTTTACCTAGGCGTTCAGCCCAGTCATGCGTTGATTCATCAGCATTGCGCCCTGCTTTATACGCATTAAGCACCGCGATGCCCGCCTCTGGCGCATATTTTGCAGGTACAGGATCGGTTGCAAATGCCAGTGCGGAGCCTCCTGTTCCAGAACCACCCACATGCAGTTGGTAGTGCGGCACAGCCTGACCGGCTACTTTTTTGGCCATGCCATGAAAACCCAGATCCGCAATATGATGGCGACCACACGAATGATGACAGCCCGACGCTTTAACCGTGATACCCGCCAAGGTGGCATCCTTTTTCAAATCCACCATCATAGGCTGCAATGCTGCCGCCAAACCACGGCTGGAAGTAATGCCCAAACGACAGGTTTCAGTGCCAGGACAGGCTGTAATATCCGCAATGCCACGCGCATATTCAGTTGCCAGACCAGCATCGGTTAACGCAGTCAGAGCGGCATCAACTTTATCCGCTTCAATATCGGCAATCACAAAGCCCTGTTCGGTGGTCACACTCAAAGCATTTGTACCTGCCGCACGCGCAGCATCTGCCACAGCATGGCATTGCGCTGGTGTTAAATCACCGCGAAACAAGTTCAACAAAATCGCTTTTTTACCATTGTACTGATCCACCACACCGGAATCAGAACGGGGCAATCCAGCCGTAGGCACACGCCAGCCGGCTTCGGCATAACCCGTATCATCAGCATGGGTGGATTCAATCACAGCACGCTGTTTTTTATACTCTTCGACAAAACCTTCAGCACCAAGCTTCTGCGCCACATATTTCAGGCGCGCACGGGCACGGCGTTTACGATCAGAGAATTTAAAATGCATACGCATCAGCGCTTCACCGACAAGCAGAATATCAGCTTCAGGAATGAACTCTTCCAGTAACAGTGCACTCATTGGCTGAGATGATAGACCGCCGGCAGCCCATACTTTAAAGCCATTCACACCATCTTTAACGGTAGCAATAAAGCCGGCATCGTGCATACCAGACAAACCACAATCCGTATCACAACCGGAGAATGTCACTTTAAATTTACGTGGAAACTGTTGCGCCAACGGGTGCCGCAAAAAATATTCAGCAAAACGACGCGCATGCACAGACACATCGGTATGTTCAGCCGGACAACGACCCGCCAAAAAACAGGACGACACATTACGCACCGTATTACCGCATGCTTCACGCGTAGTCAGCCCAACAGCATCCAATCTGCGCAAAAATGTCGGCATGTTTTCCAAGCCAACAAAATTCGCCTGAATATCCTGACGCGTGGTGACATGAGCAAATTTTTCAGGCGTTTCGGTCAACGTGCCATCGGTTGGCAATACGCCGGCATAATCTGCCACACAATCGCCGATCACATCGAGCTGATCCGGAGTCAAGTTACCACCCGGCAACTTCACACGCACCATCTGCACGCCTTCCTGACGCTGGCCATACACACCCATCTGCAAACGGAACGGGGTAAAGCGCTCTTCCGTCATTGTGCCGGCTTTAAAGGCCTTATAGCCCGCCTCAAATTCATCGACATCGGCCGTCTGTGCAAAATCAAATGTTGTCATTGTTTAACCTCTATTTACCACAGAGGCACAGAGGCACAGAGGAAAAACCTTTTGTATGGTTTTCTCTGTGGCTCTGTGCCTCTGTGGTTAAAGTCTTTATTCGCCGAATTTTAGTTCGCACGCCTGCTCGTAAGTTTTCAATTCAGTAATCGTTGGGTTATCACCGCATAGCGGGCAACCCGGATCTTTACGTAATTTAAGCTTCTTCCATTCCATACGCAGGGCATCAAAGACCATCAGTTTTCCAGCCAATGAATCACCGATTCCCAATAGTTCTTTAATCGCTTCAACAGCCTGAATGGTGCCCACTGCTCCAGCCAACGCACCCAAAATACCGGCTTCAGAGCACGATGGAACCAAACCTGCCGGTGGCGGCTCTGGATACAGACAGCGGTAACATGGTGCGCCCTTTTCCTGATGCGGTTTGAATGTCGCTACCTGCCCTTCAAAGCGGAACATAGCACCGGAAATCAACGGTTTCTTTTCCATATAACAAGCATCATTAACCAGGAATCGAGTCGGAAAATTATCACAGCCATCAATAATCAAATCATATTCAGAGATGATCTCACGGATATTATCTTCGGTAACAAAGTAATTATACGTGTTCACCTTCACGTCCGGATTGAGCGCTTGTATGGTTTCACGCGCACTCTCCACCTTGGGCATGCCAATGCGATCCTGATTATGAATAATCTGGCGCTGCAAGTTGGATGAATCCACCACATCGGCATCGGCAATGCCAATCGTACCCACGCCCGCTGCAGCCAGATAATACGCTACCGGCGAACCCAGCCCACCGGCACCAATCATAAACACTTTTGCTTCAAGCAGCTTCGACTGCCCTTCCGCACCGACTTCCGGCAAAATAATATGCCGCGAATAGCGCTCGATTTGTTCTTCTGTAAAATCAATCATAACAACTCATAACCTCTGTGGTTAAATCTTTTAAGCTTCGATGCCTTTAAATAAATCGGTGGACATATAACGCTCGGCCATCGATGGTAAAATCACCACGATGCGCTTGCCTTTCATCTCAGGCTTTGCAGCAACCTTCAGCGCTGCGGCAACGGCTGCCCCTGATGAAATACCACCGGGAATACCTTCTTCCTGAGATAAACGATGTGCCATAGCAAAGGCTTCATCATTGGTTACTTTTTCCACACCATCAACAATATCCAGATTCAGGTTTTTCGGGATAAAACCAGCTCCGATACCCTGAATCTTGTGCGGACCGGGCGCTTCACCTGAAATCACCGGTGAATCAGCTGGCTCCACTGCAATCGCTTTAAAATCCGGATTGTATTGTTTCAACACTTCCGCCGTGCCGGTAATCGTACCACCCGTACCTACACCGGCGACCAACACATCAACATTACCATCGGTATCGGCCCAGATTTCTTCCGCCGTAGTCTGACGATGAATTTCAGGATTGGCCGGGTTATCAAACTGCTGCGCCATAAATGCACCATCAGCCGATTCAGTGATCGCCTCAGCTTCAGCAAGCGCACCTTTCATGCCTTTTTCAGCTGGTGTTAACACCAACTCAGCACCCAATAGCTTCAACAACTTACGCCGCTCAATACTCATCGACTCAGGCATGACCAAGATACAACGGTAACCTTTTGCTCGCGCTATGAAAGCCAGGGCAATACCGGTATTGCCCGACGTGGCTTCCACAATCACACCGCCTTCTTTCAATCGGCCATCAGCTTCTGCCGCTTCAATCATGGCTTTGCCGATTCGATCCTTGACTGAATTCAACGGATTGTAAAATTCACATTTCGCAATGATTTCACAATCGAGATCTGCACCAATACGATTCAAGCGAATCAAAGGCGTATCACCCACTGTTTCAGCTGCGT
>CAYZJL010000092.1:0-8109 GCA_964478615.1 uncultured Zetaproteobacteria bacterium | reverse complement strand
CTATGCAAAAACATATGAATCCCTGCAATCCGTGCGCGATGAAAAAACATATGAACCCATGCAATCCCTGTGCGATGAAAAAGAATGCTAATCCTTGTAGCATGAAAGCTAATCCATGTTCGATGAATCCTTGTGCAGCCAGTAAGAATACACCTATTCGCAAACCAGCATTTAAAAGCTTTCAGCAAGCAGCATCCTTAGGTGCCAACATGTGGAAAGATGAAAGTCTGGGTACATCTGGTATGGCATGTCTTTCCTGTCATGCAGACCATGATCTGTTGAATCTGGAACGTAACCAGAATTTTCCGCATTTTGTGAAGATGGTTGGTGATGTAGTCAGTCTGGATCAGATGATCAACTACTGCATGCTCAATCCGATGAAAGGAAAACAGTTTGAGAAAAACTCAAAAGAGTTAACTGCCATGGCAGCCTATTATCGTGCTTATCGTATGCAGTTCATGAAAGAAAACCGTCCAAAATAATAGGAGCAAGTAGCGGCGCTCCCGCTACGCGATAGCGGTCTTTTGGGTTGGACGAGCTTTAGCTCGCCCGGGGTGAGGCGCAAAGAGGACTCGAATCACAATCCGGCAGGATAGTCGGATAGGACGAGTTTTAGCTCGCCCGAAGGGTGAAGGCCATGGATGGACTGAATCACATATAGTCATTAACATACAAGTTCTATTAACTATTTATATATGAGTGGTTCTTATAATCAGTTGGTCTTGTTTTAGTTGCATGAAGCACTTGTTGAGTGCTTGTTCATTTCTTTTCCACAAAAGAAACGAACCAAAGAAAGGTGCCCGCCAATCTGCTTCTCCCTGCGTATTTGTTATTCAATGGGGCGGAAACTTTTCCTGCAATTCCCCATTGAATAATCAATTCACAGGCGCATCTAGCAGCGGGGGTTAAAGACTTACCTCCCTCGCTAGCAGGCTGCCGGTCGTGCATATTTTAAACGGATAAAGGCAGCGGAGCGCGCCGTTTTAAATGTGTGCGCGCGGGAACCCTAAGGGCTGACTGGTTCCGATGCGTTCAGATTAATAATAGTTGTCGGGATAGGGTAAGTCATTGGGCCTTAACTATAATGGAAATGGAGTGTTGATGAAAAAAACGTTGAATTTGAAACAATCAATTTTGGCATCTATCTCTATTATCGGTGGTTTGATGTTGATGGCTGCAGCCGTTGATCCCGGTTTGCCACAGGCTTACTGGGATAATCCATCGGCCAAAGCCTCATCATCACATGACTGGTCTCAGCTTGAGAGGGATCTGCGACCGGAAGCGTGTGCACAGTGTCATGCCGAGCAATTCAATGTGTGGAAAAACAGCCTGCACTCAAAAGCTTATTCACCGGGCCTGATTGGTCAGTTTCCTGATATGGGTCATGCGGGTGCCAATGATTGTCTGGTTTGCCATGCACCCTTAAAGGAGCAGCTCTATGACGATCCAGCCAGTATGGATGAATCGATTCTGTTACGTCTGAAACATACGGACGGTTTTGATGCAGATGCTAATCTTGATGCTAAAAAACTGCCCCTGCGACATAGCGGGGTGAGCTGTGCAGTGTGCCATGTGAGGGGTGGTGATCGTTTTGGTCCGCCACCCAAAATAAGCGGCGCAGTGGGCAAACAAGATAGACCAGCCCATGGTGGCTTCACTGCCACAAAGGATTTTGAGTCATCACAGTTCTGTGCATCCTGCCATCAATTTCCCGACTATATGGCTATTAATGGAAAACCTCTGGAAAACACCTTAAGTGAATGGAAAAAAAGTTCTTTTGCGACTGAAGGTGTAACGTGTCAGGGCTGTCATATGCCGGACAGGAAACATGAATTCAGAGGCATTCATGATCCGGAAATGGTCAAAAAAGGCCTGACATTTTCACTCAGGCAACAAAAAAACAGCGCTACTCTCAACATGGAATCAACTTGGATAGGGCACGCATTTCCTACCTATGTCACCCCCCAAATCATTGTAGAAGCCGAGGCTTTCAGTGCCGAAGGAAAAACAGTTCAACACCAACGGTGGGAAATCGTTAGAGAGGTTGCTTACCAGAACGGTTGGAAAGAGTTGCGTGATACCCGTCTGATGCCGGGTGAAACGCGCCAGTTTGAGATCAAGGCACTGCCCGATAATACATCCACAGTACGCTATCGGGTACGGGTGATTCCAGATCATTTTTATAAAGGAATCTATCAAAGCCTGCTCTCAGATGAACTTACAGCTGTGGCCAGATCTCATATCCGTCAGGCAGATCAACAAGCGGCTAAAAATGATTACCTGCTCTATGAACAGGTGATCACCATTTCAAACGCGCATTGATACTTGCTCTTGCTATAACAGATAATCATAATTCGCCTTCTTTTTCTGAATCTTAGGGAGGCAGGCTCATGAACATGATTGTATGCGTTGTTGCAGCGCTTCTCTTTAGCCCAATATTACTTCCATCAATGGCAGGTACTGCTGTTGCTGTGCCTGGCGTAGGCACTACAATCAAAGACCCAGTTTCAGGTGTTCAGTTATCCTGGGTACCCAAAGGCTGTTTTCTGCCGGCTCATGTTGTCAGCAATGCGAATGCTTCTGCTGATCTGACGCAGACCTGCATAGATCGAGGCTTTTGGATGGGTACATTTGAAATTACCCAGGGTCAGTACCGACAGATTATGGGCGAGAATCCCTCCAGCTTTCAACAAGGTGATGATTATCCGGTTGAGAATGTACGCTGGTTGAGTGCACGTGCATTTATTCGTGAACTGAATAAACGCAGTGGCAAACAATTCAGACTGCCCAGCGAAGCCGAGTGGGAATATGCTGCCAGAAGTGGTGGTAAAGCGACTAAATATGGCGCATCAGGCCGTGCCAAAGATGTGGCCTGGTATATGGCCAATAGTAATGATCATCCGCACCCTGTTGGCGAGAAGCGAGCCAATGCACTCGGTCTGTATGATATGAGTGGAAATGTCTGGGAATGGACACATGATTGCTGGAATGTGGATATGGCTGAAGCACCGACAGATGGATCACCGTGGACATGGGGTGATTGCAGTGTACGCGTTTTGCGTGGTGGCTCCTGGTATGATGCCAAGTCGATGATCTCCACCAAAGCACGCCTCTACAATTATACTGAAAAATCCGATAATAATAGCGGCTTCCGTATTGTGTTGGATTAGATTGTGCTCGATTAAATTGTACTCAATCAGACCGTGTCCAATTGATCTCTTCCCGGTCAGATTGTGCTTGATTCATCCGTTTCATATTCAAAATACATTTAGTTCAGACAGGCTTTCATCATGATGGTACGCAAAGCAGCAATCGAATGTTTAAAGCAGGTTCTGCATAACGATGTGAAGGCTTATGTTGCTATGGGGCGCATTGCAGAACATTTTGAAATACGTGAACGCAAATTTCTGCATGAATGTGTCTATGGCGTGTTGCGCCGCATATTTTCGCTCGAAGCTGATTTTTCCCGTTTTATTAAGAACAAACCCGATGATTTTACTTATGCCGCGTTAGCGATTGGTACCTATCAATTGCGGCATATGCGTGTGCCAACGCATGCGGCTGTGTCAGAAACAGTCTCAGCCATCAAAACGCTAAGCCCAAAAGCCGCACCGTTTGTGAATGCGGTATTGCGCAAGGTTAGTATTAACCAGGTGCCGAAAAGGCTGAAACCGAACCAGCGTGCTGAACTGCCCAAGTGGATCTATGCCCAGTGGCGTGATGCGTTTGGAGGGGAAGAGGTACAATCATTCTGTGAAGCGCTGAAACATCCGCCTAAACTGTGTCTCGCTCTGTTCGTAGATCGTCAAACATGGATGGCTGAGGTGAAAGGTTCAGGCGTTGAAGCAGAAGCAGGGCAGCTTTCCCCGTTTGCTGTACTGCTGCCATCAGGTACCGATGTCACCGCTTTACCAGGGTTTGAAGAGGGTGATTTCACCGTCATGGATCAGGCAGCGCAATCGGCTGTGATGGCGCTGGATCTGCCTACAGATACCAACAGTCTGATTTTAGATCTCTGTGCCGCCCCCGGTGGTAAAACTGCACTCCTGTCGCATCGGTTTCCCAAAGCCCGCATTGTCGCAGTGGAACTTAATGAGAAACGTATTCCCCGCCTGAAAGAGAATCTGAAACGTATGCACTGTAGCAACGTTGAAATTCTGCAAGGTGATGCCATGGAGCTCAGCTTCGAAGAGAGCAGTGTTGATGCCATCTTCCTTGATGCTGCATGCTCGGCCTCCGGCATTTTGCGCCGCCATCCTGATGCTAAATTTCTGCACACGGTTGAGGCGGTAAGCAGACAATCGCTTATTCAACATGGAATGTTGAAGGAGTCACTCAGGGTGCTGAAAATGGATGCTTCGGTGATCTATGCAGTATGTTCGATTCATGCCCAGGAGAATGAACAGGTATTGGACACACTGAATGAAACGGTCACGATTAGTGGTCAAACACGTCTATTCCCGAGCATGGATCATGATGGTTTTTTCCATGCCAGCATTAAAAAAGTATAACAGATTATGAGCCAGGGCGAATTCAAACTCATCAAACGCCTGTTTGTGGGTGCCGGAGGCTCTGCTAAAGCGTTTACTCACTTAGGTATTGGTGATGATGCATCGATTCATAACCCAAAGCCCGGTATGCAGTTGGTAATCAGTACAGATACATCGGTGCAGGGTGTGCATTGGCCAGATGATTTTCCACTGACTAAAGCCGCTGATCGTGCGGTCTGCTCAGCGCTCTCTGATCTGGCTGCCATGGGTGCAGAACCGGTATCTGTCTGGTTGAATGTGATGGCTGTTGATGGTGGTGCCGTTGAAAAACTGGGGCAGGGCGCCACTGCTGCGTTAAAGAGACATGACGTTGAGTTGGTCGGTGGTGATACATGCAGAAGTGCCACCAATGCGGTTTCAGTCACCGTTGCTGGAGAACTGCCTGATGGTACGGCCATGCGCCGTGACTTGGCCAAGGCCGATGATGCCGTCTGGTTATGTGGGCGACTTGGTTTTCATGCCCCCGGCCTGCAACAGTGGTTTGATGGCAGATTTAGCGGAAAGGGTGATGGTGCTTTTATTCCGTTTTTTGAAATCCTTACTCCGCAACTAGAAGCTGGTTTAACACTACGCCGGGCAGGAGTGGCCAGCTGCATCGATGTCAGTGATGGTCTGCTTCAGGATGCGGGACATATCTGCACTGCATCGGGTATCGGTATGGTGCTGGATGTGAACAAGGTGCCGGATTGGGGCTATCTGGTTGATCAATTGGGTGAGGATACTGCGCTTAAGAGCGTCACCCAGGGTGGTGAAGATTATGCGCTGCTCTTTACTGCACCGGCTGATATGTCATTCCCGCCCGAACTGGCGGTGAAAATAGGCCTTTGCAGACAAGAGCCGGGCATTGATCTACGCTTGAATGGTGAATCCAGAGATACAGGGAGGAGCGGTTATGACCACTTCAGCTGAACAACGCTCAATCAATCACTGGATCGCGGCAGGATTCGGAAGCGGCTGGCTGCCCAAAGCCCCAGGTACCTGGGGTTCGCTGGCCGCGTTAATTCCAGCCTGGTTTATTCTGGACTATTACAGTTCAATCGGTCTGTTGCTCGCCAGCATTATGGTGACGGTCATCGGCTGCTGGATATGTTATAAGGTGTTGCCCACCCTGAGCGGTGATAAAGATCCCGGCTGGATTGTGATTGATGAGTGGGCCGGCCAATGGTTATGCCTGGCACTGCTGGTGGAGTTTACCGCCTTTGATATTGCCACACTGATTATCGCATTTGTTGCGTTTCGCCTGTTTGATATTTTTAAACCATGGCCTGTCTCTCTGGCAGAAAAACTGGGTCCTTCCTGGTGGTCGATTATGGCCGATGATGTGGTTGCCGGCCTGATGGGAGCAGGAGCGGCGTTGATTGCGCTTCAATTTGTGATCTGATGACTTGTTTACTCACCCCATGAAACAAACAATGAAACAGACGCAGTTTATTGTCAGCGAAGCAGGCCTGAACAGCCTGATGGGTGCCGGTATCTCAATCGGCTGGATCAGGGCATGGCTGCTCTCTGCCGGAGCAACAGGTGTCACGATTCATCTGCTTGAGTCCCAAGCATGGGCGGATTCATCTGCAGAAACCTGGATATTCTTTGCCACAAAAGCTGAACTAAACGCTGTCGCTGAACCCTTTATTGAGCACGTGCGTGGCACTCAAATCGAACTGGACAATCCACCGCGTCATGCGCTTCACTTTCAGATGCAGACGCACCAGACACTGTTATTGCCCATCGGTGAGATTGCATATCAGCGCAAGATCTGGCTGGCAGCATTGAATAATGATGCACCATTATCGCCTCTCTATATCGCTGCAAGCGACGATCTGCCGATCAGCCTTGAGCCGGGTTTGAGTGCAAGCCTGACCAAGCCTGAACAGACTTCATGTCTGAATACCATTGGTCTAATACTTGAAGAAAATGTCATAAACAACCTTAAACAAAAGAGATTATCGATTCGTACGGTGGAGTCCTGTACAGCAGGTGGCATTGCAGCTCGTCTGTGCCGTGTACCCGGCTCATCCGATGTGGTGGACAGATCATGGCTCACTTATAGCAACCAGTCCAAACAGGAAGAGCTCGACGTTGATGCAGAAATGATCGAAGAGTTCGGAGCCGTCAGTCAGGATGTTGTGATCGCCATGGCCGATGGCAGCGCGGATGAGAATCATATCTGTATAGCCACCAGCGGCATTGCCGGCCCCGGTGGAGGCAGCGAAGAGAAACCGGTTGGCACAGTGTGGGTCGCCATAGCACAGGATGGTCAAAGCACCCTGAGCCGCTGTCTGAAACTGGAAGGCGCACGCCACGAAATCCAAGGCCGAGCCGTGATTCAGTCCTTGTCTCTGCTGCTAAAAAAACTGGAAAAATCAAAAGCCTGAAACGTTAAACAGAGCCGGTGAATGACATAGGATGAGCAATAGCTGTTCCCCTCTGTTGAAAATAGAGTGATGAGATTGGTTGATTGCATCATAAATGCGTTTGCAGTGATTCATTTTTGAAATCTGTCTTTCCCCATGAATGCTATCGCGTTAGCATGCGCAAAATTGATGGGTGAGTCGTGAACTTACCCTTTTTTTGTGTCTAAAACAGATTGTTTAGAAATAGATTGTTTAGAAACAGATTCTTCCGTTTACAGGAGTTGAATAAACCGCATGCCACGTAGAGATGATATTCAATGCATCATGATTTTAGGAGCTGGGCCCATTGTGATTGGTCAGGCTTGTGAATTTGATTATTCAGGTGTTCAAGCCTGCAAAGCTTTGAAAGAGGAGGGCTTCCGGGTGATTCTGGTAAACTCCAACCCGGCCACCATTATGACTGACCCAGAGTTTGCCGATGCCACCTATATTGAGCCGGTAACCTGGGAAGTTGTTGCAAGTATTATTGAGAAAGAACGACCGGATGCGATTCTGCCAACCATGGGTGGGCAGACAGCATTGAATTGTGCTCTCTCACTGAATAAACACGGCATTCTGAAAAAATTCGGAGTACGCCTGATTGGTGCGCAGCCTGATGCTATTGATAAAGCTGAAGATCGTGCCCGTTTTAAAGTGGCCATGGATGCGCTAAAGCTTGAAATGGCACGCGGTGGTTTTGCGCACTCGATGCAAGAAGGGCGTGAAATCGCAACTGAAATCGGTTATCCGATTATTATTCGCCCATCATTCACACTCGGTGGCTCCGGCGGTGGAATTGCTTATAATCCTGAAGAGTTTGAACAGATAGCTGCATCCGGCCTTGATGCTTCACCTACCGATGAGATTCTTGTAGAAGAATCGATCATTGGCTGGAAAGAGTATGAGATGGAAGTGATGCGTGACCATGCTGATAACTGTGTGATTATCTGCTCGATTGAAAACCTTGATCCGATGGGTGTGCATACCGGTGATTCGATTACTGTGGCTCCAGCTCAGACGTTGACCGATAAAGAGTATCAGCGCATGCGTGATGCATCGATTGCGATCTTGCGTGAAATCGGTGTGGAAACAGGAGGCTCGAATGTTCAGTTCGCAGTCAACCCTGAAGATGGTCGTTTGATTGTGATTGAGATGAATCCGCGTGTATC
>CAYZJL010000091.1:0-8148 GCA_964478615.1 uncultured Zetaproteobacteria bacterium | reverse complement strand
CAATCAATGATGCCCAGCGCACAGCATTATCACCACGCACAAACAGCCAGATAATCAAAGCACCCAGCGTTGGCAAAAAGATGCTCAGCGACAGGATTGGAAAATCCAGAACGTTATGTAGATCCATCGTCGTTCTCTCCCCTTAACCGTTCAACAGCAGATAGGTAAGGAATCCGAAGACCCCTATCACCATCGCAAAGGCATAATGAAATACCATACCGGTTTGCATCGCACGCATGCGGGCTGCACCATCTTTAATCGAATCAATAATTCCACGGTGAATAATACCCTTGTCGATCATCGCAAGATCTCCGGATTTCCAGAAGAAATTACCCAGACAACGCGTTGGTGCGACAACATATTTGTCGTAGAACTCATCCCAGTACCATTTATTCAACAAGAACGTATAAACCGGGCCTGCAGCCTTAGCAAATTTAGCTGGCATAGTCGTTTCACGGAAATACATCACATAAGCCAGGCTAATACCACCAATCGCCAACCAGAACGGCATACCTAACAGGAAGTGGAACATGCCATGTTCACCATGCTCAGCCAGCTTCATCAACGGATTATGCGCATCCAATACAAACAGACTGGTTCCGAAGAAGCCTTTGGCAATCTCTGGGTTGGCAATATCCAGATACATCACACCCCACATGCCGGAGAACACCGCCCCTATAGCAAGCACAACCAACGGAATGGTAATCACTTTAGGTGATTCATGCAGGTGTGCTTTGACTTCAGGTTCAACACGATCCGAGTTGTGGAAGGTCAGGAAGAACATGCGGAAGGTATAAAAGGCAGTCATAAACACACCGGTCAACAATGCAAATGTTGCAAATGAACCCACCCAGCTATATTCAGTAAACTCACGCATCATGGTTGCTTCTATAATCAGATCCTTGGAGAAGAAACCGGCGAATGGAGGCACACCGGAGAGAGCAAGTGCTGCCAATAACATCGTGATATAGGTCACCGGCATATATTTGCGTAACTGGCCCATTTTGCGAATATCCTGTTGCGCTAACACTGCATGGATCACAGAACCAGCCGCCAGGAATAGTAGCGCTTTAAAATACGCATGTGTCATCAGATGAAAGATGCCAGCTGAATAAGCCGATACTCCACAGGCAACAAACATATAACCCAATTGCGAACAGGTTGAATATGCAATCACACGTTTAATATCATTCTGAACCAGACCAATCGTTGCACACATCCAAGCTGTTACCGCACCAACCAGAACCACCGCAGCAAGTGCCACTTCTGAAAACTCGAACATTGGAGAGAGACGCGCCACCATAAACACACCGGCAGTTACCATCGTTGCAGCATGGATTAATGCGGAGATAGGTGTTGGGCCTTCCATGGAATCGGGTAGCCAGACATGCAGAGGTACCTGGCCAGATTTACCCATTGCGCCAATGAAGAGTGCCAGACAGATAAAGGTGATCGCTGAGAACTCCCAGCCTAAGAAACTAAGCGAAGCATGTTGTGCCACCAGATCAGGCACCATGGCGAAAACAACAGAATACTCAACGCTGCCAAAGAAATACCAGACCCCCAGCACACCTACGAGAAAACCAAAATCGCCAATTCGATTGACAATAAAGGCTTTTAGCGCTGCACGGTTGGCAGACTCGCGCTTGTACCAGAAACCGATCAACAGATAAGAGAACAGACCAACCGCTTCCCAACCGAAGAACAGCGTGAAGAAGTTATTACCCATCACCAGCACCAGCATGGAGAAGGTAAAGGCTGAAATATATGAGAAGAAACGCGAATAACCAGGGTCTCCATGCATATAACCAATGGTATAAATATGCACACAGGCTGAAACGATCGTCACAGTGATCATCATAATGACAGTCAGACGGTCAATCAGCATACCCACGGGTACGACAAAATCTCCCGCTAACATCCATGTCCAGAAATTCCCTTCAAATGAAGCTCCGTCCAATACCTGTGTAAACACATGAATCGATAACAGGGCTGCCAAAATCACTGATCCAGCTGTAATCATATGTGACAGTTTCTCTTTTAACGCCCAGCCAAACAGACCAACCAACAATGCCGCCACTAATGGCAAAGCAGGAATGGCAAGCAGTTCAGTAGTGTTCAATGCCGTTACTTCCACTTTACTCCCCCTTAACCCTGCAACGTGTTGATATCTTCAATTTCGATTGAGCGACGTAGACGATAGAAGCTTACCAGAATTGCCAGACCTATTGCCACTTCACACGCAGCTACTGTTAACACGAAAAACACAAAAATTTGACCCGATATATCATTCAAAAAGTGTGAAAAAGCCACCAGATTGATATTCACAGCTAACAACATCAATTCGATGCACATCAAAATAGCGATAACATTTTTACGGTTTAGAAACAGCCCTATCACGCCGAGTGAAAAGAGCGCAGCTGCTACAATGAGATATTCAGATAGTCCAACCATTACATGCTCACCTTGCGTACACGATCTTCTCTGCGCACATTCACCTGCTTAGATATATTCTGATATTTGGCATCTTTACGGCCACGAATCGTTAATACGATCGCTCCGACCAGAGCAACCAACAGAATAATCGCTGCAATTTCAAATCCCAACAGATATTTGGTGTACAGTACGTAACCAATTTCTTTGGTGTTATTCACATCCTGCGCGAAATGTTCAGCCGTTGCCTTGGCACCTTCAGTGAACACGCCAGTGGTTGATGCAGCTACAAACTCAATCATCAGAACAACAGCGATCATACCGCCCAAAGGCAGATACTGTTGAAAGTTATCACGCATCTTCGATACATTGATTTCCAGCATCATGATGGCAAACATGAACAGCACCATGACAGCACCAACATAAATAAGAATCAGAATAATGCCTAAAAATTCTGCATCCAGCAGAAAGAACAGACCTGCCGCATTAAAGAAGCAGAAGATCAGAAACATTACTGCATGCATGGTATTACGTGATAACACCACACCGAGGCCTGCAAAAATCGACAAGCCGGCAAACAGATTAAAAAATGCGGTTTCGAGCATTATCTCTCCCTATCCCTGATTAACTGTAACGTGCATCAGCTGCAAGATTTGCAGCGATCTGTTTTTCATAGCGATCGCCCACAGCCAATAACATCTCTTTATCATAATACAGTTCAGCACGCGTTTCAGTCGCATACTCAAACTCTTGTGTTTCCACGATAGCATCTACCGGACATGCTTCCTGACAAAAACCGCAATAAATGCATTTGGTGAAATCAATATCATATTTTGTAGTACGGCGTGAACCATCATCACGTTCTTCTGATTCAATGGTAATAGCCAAAGCAGGACACACCACCTCACATAATTTACAGGCAATACAACGCTCTTCACCGGATTCATAACGGCGCAAGGCATGCAGGCCGCGAAAACGGGGTGATAACGGCGTTTTCTCTTCCGGATATTCAACGGTGATTTTCTTTTTGAAGAAATATCGACCGGTCACAGACAGACCAATCAACAGCTCCCACAAGAACCATGTTTTAAATGCACGTTTCAGCATACCGTTACCTCCACGCCAACCAGAAATCGATAATGCCGTCTAAGCCAGGCGTGTAAATGAACATACCAATCACAAAGATCCAACCAAATGTCCAAGGCAAAAAGATCTTCCAACCCAGACGCATCATCTGGTCATAACGGTAACGTGGGAACGTGGCACGGAACCAGATGAATACAAAAATCAGTAGGGCTGTTTTCCCCAACAACCAGATCGTACCCGGAATAAAGTCCAAGGCAGGAATCGGCGCATACCAACCACCCAGAAACAGAATCGAAGTCATCAAACTGATCAGAATCATCGCACCATATTCAGCCAGCGAGAATGTTGCGAACCACATACCTGAATATTCAGTATAATAACCGGCAACCAGCTCTTCAGTTTCGGTCAAATCGAACGGTGTACGTCCTGTTTCAGCACAGCCTGAGATAAAGAAGACCAGCAACATCGGGAACAGCGGAATCATATACCAGTGTAAAATACCACCAGCCTGCGCATGTACAATATCAGCCAGATTCAACGATCCCGCCAGCATCATGACCGTAACCAGACCGAACCCCATGGCAATTTCATAGGAGATCATCTGACAGGTCGAACGAATTGATCCCATGATCGGGTATTTGGAGTTTGACGCCCAACCGGCCATCAATACACCGTAGACAGACAACGAACCAATCGCCATCACATAGAGCAGACCAACATTAAGGTTGGAAATCGCCATAATGTGCGGTGTTTCCCACACGCCGAACAACGATGTTTCACCAAAAGGTACAACAGCAAACGCCACCAGCGCAGGCATCAAGGACAATAAAGGAGCCCCAATAAACAGTACTTTATTGGCTTGTGCCGGGATAATAGTCTCTTTCAAGACCAGCTTCAGGCCATCGGCCAGCGGCTGCAACAAGCCGGCAGGGCCAACACGGTTACAACCTTTACGGGCCTGCATAAAGCCGATCACGCGGCGTTCACAATAGGTAATATAAGCCACGGACAAGGCAATCGGCACAGCAATGGCAAGAATCTCCAGCGCCCAGATACCACCCTGAATCGCCATATCTAATCCACTCATAATGCAGCGCCTCCTGAGATTGAAGCTTCCGACACATCTGACAGGTCACCGGCGACACCACGCTTGGAGATAAACAACACACCCGGACTAACATCTTCACGACTGGCTATTTGATACGTCGACTCACCCAGGAAGGTACGCACGCTATGCTCACCCTCAGATAACCCGTTCGCAGCTAATGTGTCCGGATGCACAATCACATCACCCAGAGCATGAATCCTGCCAGCCTCAGTCAGTGCCTCAGATGCTCTTACCCATGCACCTTCACGGTACATCGAATAACGACTCACTACATCCAGATCAAACGTACCTTTTTGTACACTTGGGTTGGTTTTCAAGCCTTTATTGCGGGCCGGAGAAAGCATGACACTGTCCCGCTCTTCACCCTGACAAGCCTGCCCCAACAGTGGCGTACTTTGACAAGCCAGCTCACGCAGCTCTCTCAAATCTACAACAGGCACATCACCACCCATAACCTGAATCATGCGCATCATCACTTTCCATAACGGACGCTCCTGACCCAGTGATTTAATTGGATTCGTTGCCACACGAATACGGCCTTCCATATTCACAAACGTGCCTTCAATTTCCGAATAGGCCGCAGCAGGCAGTTGCACCTCAGCATACGCACTAATTTGCCCGGACACTGCGGCGATCTGAATCAATGGCACCTTTTCAAGTGCAGCTTTGGCTGCAGATGGAAACAGACCATCACCAAGCGGATCACTACCGATTAGAATCAGTGCATCCAGTTCACCAGCCGATGCTGAAGCGAACAGATCACCGGCACTAACACGTACGTCACCATAAATTGCATTGAGAACCTGTGTGTTCATACCTTCCGGCATCAGATTACGGCCATCATTATCTCTCTCAGCATGACCACATGCACGCATCAACAGGTCAAGGCCAAGAATCAAGGCAGCTGCATCAGTATGAGAACGAATCTCTTCACCAACCAATAGCGCACAACTATCAGCCATCAGAGCATCAGCTAAAATCTTGCCTGCTTCATGGCGCTCAGGTACTGCCGCACACCAGGCATCAAAACCAGCAGCAGTTTTACCCAGTTCGCTTACCTGTTCCATAGCACGGGCAATCACAGCCGCCCAGTCACGTGGACGAATCAAGGCATCACTGCCGATATCCATATTGGTACGATAGTTCATCGCACCTATGCGTGATACCGGTTTACCAGCCAAACCACGCTTACGCAGACGCTGCATCAACAATGGCAGGCGCTGCCTGAGATCAGAACCTAGCACCACAACCTGATCGGCATCAGCAATCTGAGCCGTAGTCATAGAGAAGCCTTCTTCAAAGGCAAATGGGCGCATATCGCGTCGATGCAAGTCATATGCAACATGCGCATCAGGGAACAGCGCATCACGCATCAGACGAATAGCCGTCTGACCTTCCACACTCCAATCCGGTGAAAACAGAATACCAACACGCTTACCTTTTAACAGACCAGATGCTTTGCTAAATGCATCATCCCAGTCAGCACTGATCAGCTCGCCATTTTCTCGCACCTTAGGCTCAAGAATGCGATGATCAGAACGGAAAGCATCATAAACATAACGACCACGGTCACAAATCCATGGTTCAGGACTGTTTTCAATCGGCTGAATACGCATCACTTCATCATCACGTGATTCAATCTGAATATCACAACCATTTGGACACTGCGTACAGGTACTCTGATGACGGGTCATCTCCCATGGACGCGACACATCATGCGACGGTTTATCAAGCAATGCTCCAACCGGGCAAATATCCGGCAGGTTGCCTGACAACTCAGATTCCAAAGCCTCTTCAACGATGCCTGCAATGGCCATATGATCAGAACGGTTCAACACACCGATATCACCAGTTCCTGCCACCTCATCGGCAAAACGCACACAGCGTGTACAATGAATACAACGTGTCATGCACGTATTGACAAACGGGCCCAGTTCATAATTTACAACAGCCCGCTTAGGCTCGTTATAACGACCTTTGGAAGCACCGTGCTCTACAGTATAGTCCTGCAGTTTACAGCTGCCGCCCTGGTCACAAACAGGACAATCCAGTGGATGATGAATAAGCAGATATTCCATCATCATCTCACGATCTTTTTCCAATGATGGTGTCTCTGTAACCACCTTCATACCTTCACCAACGGGCGTACAGCATGATGCAGCAGGCTTGGGCCAACCTTCCACTTCCACCAGACACATGCGGCAATTGGCCGCTACTGACAATTCAGGGTGATAACAGAAATAAGGTACATCCACACCGTTCTCACGGCACGCCTCTAAAATACTGGTTCCAGCGGAAACTTCGACTTCCTGGTCGTTAATAAATAAAGAGGTCATTACGCATTCTCTCCCAGATAAGCTTGCACATCTTCAGGGAAATGTTTCAGTAATGACAATACCGGTGCAGCAGCACCTTCAGCCAAAGCACAAATGGTGCGGCCAGCCATATGCTTGGCGGCATCACCCAACACAGTCACATCTTCCTGCGTTCCCTGTCCATTCTCAACACGTGTAATCACACGCTCCAGCCAGCCTGTACCCTCACGGCACGGTGTACACTGGCCACACGATTCATGCGCATAGAAATGCGTCAAACGACGCGTCAACGCCATCAGATCAGCAGTTTCATCCATAACGATAATCGCGCCGGAACCTAGGAATGAGCCCGCTTTCATAATATCATCATAGGTCAACGGTGTATCATAATGCTCAGCCATCAACCATGGCGTAGAAGATCCACCCGGAATAATCACTTTTGGCACAGTACCATGCTGCAAACCACCGCAATAATCCTCAATCAATGTTTTCAGCGACGTAGCCATAGGCACTTCATAATTGCCCGGCCTGTTCACATGACCGGAAACCGAAAATATTTTACAACCGGCATTGTTCGGGACTCCAATGGCTGCATGCCACGCACCGCCATACTCTAAAATAGCAGGCACGGTGGACAGCGTTTCAACATTATTCACTACGGTAGGGCAACCATAAAAACCTTCAACAGCAGGAAACGGCGGCTTAAAGCGTGGACGACCAGGCTTACCTTCCAACGATTCAATCAAAGCAGTCTCTTCACCACAGATATAAGCGCCAGCACCGCGATGCACAACCAGATTCATACTGAAACCGCTACCAAGAATATCTTCACCCAGTAGATTGGCGGCATACGCCTCTTTAATGGCCGCATTCAACACATTTATTTCATGTACAAACTCACCGCGCACATAGATGTATGCATCTTTCACATCGAGCGCAAAACCAGCCATGATCATACCTTCAATGAGCAGATGCGGATCATAGCGCATAATATCACGATCTTTAAATGTACCCGGCTCACCTTCATCGGCATTACACAACAGATACGTTGGCTTGCCGGTATTACGTGGTACAAATGACCATTTTAGCCCAGTCGGGAAACCTGCCCCACCACGACCACGCAAACCTGAGGTCTTCATCTCATCGATGATTTTACTCGTATCAAAATCCTTCAATACCGTTGGCAGAAACGCATAAGCACCATGC
>CAYZJL010000090.1:0-8389 GCA_964478615.1 uncultured Zetaproteobacteria bacterium | reverse complement strand
GGCTGTTCTAAAAAGAGTAGATGTGAAACGCATGGGTGGAGAGATTCATCTCCACCCATGCGTTTAGCAGTGCTTCGAATTGGCCCATTTTTTGCATAGGGCTTGTGGATTGGCGGGGAGTATCTATGCTCGTCATGCTTGGAGAGTGTAATGACAAAGTCTGAACTGGTTGAAATGATTACTGAAAAGCAAGAAGGCATCACCCGCCGCGAAGCTGAAGTCGTGGTGAACACAATTTTTTCTGTGATTGGTGATGCTCTGGCAACAGGTGATCATGTTGAGTTACGAGGGTTTGGTAGTTTTACCACCAAGCAGCGCAATGCACGTTTGGGAAGAAACCCTAAGACAGGCGATTCCGTCATGGTTCCAGCTAAAACTGTCCCACATTTCAAACCGGGCAAAGAGTTGCGTGAGCGCGTGGATAGCCCCGCTGAATAACATAGTTATGCAAGGTTTTAACTCGGTAAACTGGATTAACGTCCTGTTGGTCATTGTGTTGACCTCCTTTGCCACCATGTTTGCCATGGCCAACCTGTTACCGGTACAAGTACACTTTTTGGGCGTTAGCAGTTCTGATATTCCTATTTATATCCCTGTTTTTATTGCATTTATGCTTGGCTTTACCGGAGGTGTTCTGGCTTTGACCTTCTCCCGGCGTAAGCATAAACAAGAGATTGCATGGCTGAAATCTGAACATGAGCGGCTGCAACGTGAAGTGGATAATCTCAGAAATATCCCCTTGCAAGACGACGTATGAATACACTGTTGCTGGCCATTACAGCCCTTGCACTGGTGGTGTTGGTAGCACTGGTACTGCGTCCGATTCAGGAAGAAGTCGAACCCAAACAGGAAGAAGATGAGCGCATTTCACCTCTGTTGCGTGGTATCAATTATCTACTCTCAGATGAACCTGACCGTGCCTTGCAAGAGATGGTACAGGTGGCGCGTTTGCGTTCAGAGGCTGCTGATGTATATATGGCACTCGGTGAGATGTTTCGCTCGCGCGGTGAAATTGGTCGTGCGGTTCGTATCCATCAGAATCTGTTGGCGCGTCCTGATCTGTCGCAGGATATTCATCTGCAGGCACATGTGGCCCTGGCCATTGATTTTCAAACCGGTGGTTTGCTGGATCGGGCTCTCATGCAGTATCAGAAGGCATTGGATATCCAGTCTGATCATGCCGCTGCTTTAGAGGCCAGCCTGAGAATTCGTGAGCAGAGCAGAGAGTGGTTACTAGCTGAGGCGTTGTTATCCCGTCTGGAGCGTGTGCGCAATGTGTCATACGGTTCTCATCGCGCGTATCTGTTTGCCGAAGTGGCGCGTCAGCGTTTTGAGCAGAGTGATTCCGAAGGTGCGCAGGCGGATGCGACCAGGGCACTTGAGCTTGATGTTGCTTGTGCACCAGCGCGTATTGTTGAAATTGATCTTGCTCTGCAAGGCCAGGAGCTTGATGTTACTGAAGCAGGTGTTCGAACGCTGTGGAAACAGGATCGTGAACATTTCCCTCTGGTGATTCCATCCTTGTTACAGCATGACACATTTTATCAGAGTCGTGGCATGAATCTGTTGCGTGAGTTGTGGTTGGATGGACAAGATGCGGAGTTGATCCTGGCCTGGATTGAAGCGTTGGCCGAAATACGCGGCATTGAAGAAGCGCAACATCTATGCAGTGATCTGTCATTTACCCCACACTCCCTGCGTCAATCCTTGCGTTTGAATGCAACGCTTGGAGATGAGTCTGATGTACATACCGGTTTTGCGCGTCAGTGGCGCAAAACCGCCAAGAACTATGCTTGTGAACAATGCGGTGTTGAAGTGGTTGAAGTGCGTTGGCAGTGCCCGCAATGCCACTCATGGGGCACGTTACACCCCAAAGCTGAGGAGAAGGTTTAATGCCAGATGTTTCAAGTATGAATGATGCCATGTTAAATCGTTTGATGGTGGCGCTCGATGTGAACAGATCTGATGCGGCTCTGGCTATGCGCGACAGGTTGGGTGATTCAGTCGGCTGGTTGAAAGTGGGTTTGCGCCTGTTTGTGGCTGAAGGACCTGCATTGGTACGTGCATTGAAGCGATCACATAAGGTATTTCTCGATCTGAAATTTCATGATATTCCCAATACAGTGGCGCAGGCGGTTGAAAGTGCCGGTGGCCTGGGTGTGAATATGATGAATGTGCATGCCGGTGGTGGCCCTGAGATGTTGGCCGCTGCTGCAAAATCCGCTGCTGATTTTCCGGACATGAGTCTGATTGCCGTGACCGTACTGACCAGTGATAGCATGCCGATAGAGCAGGCCAAGGTTGTAGCGCTTGAGCGTGCAAAAATGGCACAGGATGCCGGTCTGAATGGTGTGGTCTGTAGTGTGTTTGAAGCCGCCGCGATCAAAGCGGCATGCGGCCACGGTTTTATCACGGTTACGCCGGGTATTCGTTGGGGTGATCAGGATCTACAGGATCAGAAACGTGTCGCTGATCCGACTACTGCGATTGCAGCTGGTTCCGATTACTTGGTGGTTGGCCGTCCGATTCTGCATGCCGCAGATCCACGTCAGGCTGCACTTGAAGCGTTGTCTCTGATGCGTTCCGCATAATCAACTATTAGGCTGAAAAGATGACTGAACAGAGTTATGAATCAACACTAGCAGTTTATGCATGTAAAGCATGTCACTCACGCGGGCGTATATACGATGAGCCGGAAACAGCGCACCGTAATCCTTATCAGCGTGATCGTGACCGTATCATTCACTCCACTGCTTTTCGTCGCCTTGAATACAAAACACAGGTGTTTGTGAATCATGAAGGTGATCACTACCGTACCCGTTTGACGCACTCCATTGAGGTGGCTCAAATTGCCCGCTCGATCTGTCGTTCCATGCGTCTACATGAGGATCTGGCTGAAGCTGTCGCATTAGCGCATGATCTGGGCCATACGCCTTTCGGCCATTCCGGTCAGGACGCTCTTAATGCTGTGATGCAGTCCTATGGTGGTTTTGAGCATAATCGTCAGTCACTGCGCATTGTCGAAGAGCTGGAGCATAAATATGCTGCTTTCACAGGTTTGAATCTGAGTTATGAAACACGCGAAGGTATCGTTAAACATCATTCAAGTTATGACACACCCAAAAATAGTGATCTGAGTCGCTTCAGCCTGCATGAACAACCGGCTCTGGAAGCTCAAATTGGTAACCTGGCTGATGAGATAGCTTATAATAATCATGATATCGATGATGGTTACCGCGCTGGCATGTTATCGATTGATGATTTGAAAGGCCTGGCGTTGTTCGGTCGTTTTTATGAACAGGCTGAGACTGACTTCCCGGATGTGATTGAGCGCCTGAAAGTCAATGAAACCGTACGTCACATGATTAACTTTCTTATTGTCGATGTGATCGAAGAGACCAGTCAGCGCATTAAGGCGCAGGGCATCAATAGTTTTGCCGATGTACGCAGAGCCAGTTCTGCACTTGTCGGTTTTTCGAAGCCGGTCAGACAGATGAATGGGGAGATGAAGAAGTTTCTCTATAAAAAAATGTATCGTCATTATCGTGTTGCCCGCATGGCCAATAAAGCAGAGCGGGTATTGCGTGAAATTTTTGAGGTATATATGGAGAACCCATCGATGTTGCCCGAAAATCAGCAGCATGAGATGGTGGAATCCAAAGCGAATAAAAGCTTCACTAAAGATCGTCAGGCCAGAATTATTGCCGATTATATTGCCGGTATGACGGATCGTTATGCACTGGAAGAGCACGAGCGCCTGTTCAATGTGCATGCTCGTCCCTAGGAGTCTGTCGGACTTATGAGAAATCTACTGCGCGGCAGGGATAACGGCCCAAAACACCCTGATTTATCGTTGCATAGTTACCACTATGCGCCTCACAATCATGCTATTTTTGACTCGTTTCCCCACCTGCTCGCTACAATCACCCTAAGTCCGACAGACTCCTGGCTGATATAATACCTGTCAGGCCGAAGTCATCAGGGCTGATCGTTAGTAATAACGCTTAAGCGCGTTCCATATATTCGCCGGTTTCAGTGTTTACTTTCACTTTGGTGCCGGATTCCAAATATGGTGGCACCATAATAGATGCGCCCGTTTCCAGTTTACCAGGCTTGTACGAGCCTGTAGCAGTTTGCCCTTTGATGGATGCATCGCATTCAACAACGACAAGTGCGAGAACCATGGGTAGTTTTACATTTAACGGGCGCTCTTCATGGAACTCAACCGTTACCATGGTTTCTGGTAGCATGTAAGGCAGGGCATTTTCCAGCATCTCTTCAGGCAGCGTGATCTGGTCATAGGTTTCAGTATCCATGAAATGATAGTCTTCACCATCTGAGTAGAGGTACTGCATTTCACGCTGGCTTAATATGACGCGCTCAACCTTTTCAGTAGAGTTGAAACGTTTATTGGTTTTGGTGCCGGCTTCGATATTACGCATTTCTAGTTGCATGCAGGCAACACCTTTACCCGGAGTAACATGCTGGGTTTTCATAATGCGCCACAGGCCATTGTTCCATTCAAGAATGTTTCCAACACGAACAGCAGTGACATTGATTATCATATGAGTCTCCAGAAAAACATGAATAATAGTTGCAGTGGCCGCGAACATAGCCATTTGATGCTTTTCCGGCAACAATTGGCGTATGTTTATCCATTCAATCTTTTCATTGGCGTCTCTATGAGTCGTTTACCTGTTTTACAGGAGAGCATGGATGCCTTTGTTCGAGAGCTGACAGCTAATAACGAAGTTGATTCTCAGGTGTTGCTACATGCCGAACAGTGTTTTGAGGCGCTGGCTCAGTATTTAATCCATTTTTCAGACCTGTTTAAAGATCAGGACTTTTCCGATGACTCTGATTATGCTGAATGGGAGCAGGGTTTAGAGGAGCATATGAGCAAGCTTCTCGATGGTGATGTGGAGCCTGCTTGTGATTTGGGCCAACTGGAGTTGGCCAAGCTGGATCCGGAACACCTGCGTGATTTTCTCGGTTGGTTTGTATTGCGTGAAACCAGTGATGCGGATGTGTTACATGCCTATGCAAAAGCATTAACGGGCTGGATTGAGTTTATGCATGGGCGCAGCTGGTTGAATCAGAGTGAATACCTTGCTTTTAGTGAGATTCTAGCTGATGTGGGGCCTGCATCAGAGCGAACGGCGCGTGTATCACAGGTGCTGTTCCATTTTGTGCGATCAGGTACGGGCGTGTCGCCGCGATTGCGTGCCCAGCGCTTTTCCCGTTTTGTAGAGGGTCATGCGCGGGTATCGGAGCTGGAGCAGGGGGCGCTGCGTTTTAATTTTGAAAATCAGGGTGAAGAGATTGGCCCGGTAGCATTGCCTCAGGTGGTGCTTGATTTGATTGAAGTGGGTGATGTGTTCGATATCGAACTGGGTTTAAGAGGTGATAGTTGGGTGATGGTAGATGTAGGCCCTGTCTATCCACAATGTGTGTATGTTGAAGTGGAAGAGTATCAGGGGCTGGAAAAGCTCTCTTAATCGGTTAGTCGTTTACCACGAAGACACAAAGAAAGACAATCCATCAGGATTGATGAATTGGACGAGCTTTAGCCAGCGCCCGCAGGGAGAGGGACACGAATAGCCTGAATCACAATCCGGCAGGATAGCCGGATTGGACGGACTTCAGGCCTCCCGCAGGGTGACAGCGATTATAGTTATAGCACCATAAGCCGATAAGATACATATCGAAAGTCAAGTAAACAACGTTTCTTGAAACAGTTCCAACTTACTTCAACATATTGAATTTAAAGGAATAACAGCAATCCTTAAAAACCAATCGAGACCCCATTGGTGCCATTGGTGTGATTTGGGCAAGGAGCTTAAACCATAAAATACTTGTGTAGACAGCTATGATTCATGAGTGCTTTTTAAGGTATGTTTCATCTGTTTTCAAGGCTTGTATTTGCACACTGAGGCCCCCACATTTAGCAACATTAGAGCAATATTATCATAAAGGAGTTCTTAATGCAGTGGTTCAAAGGCATTTTTCTATTAATCGTTACCAATTTACTGATTTTTTTTACATTAGCGATCACCGGCACCATTCTAATTGATTATGTGTTACCTCAGTTCGGTATCGATCTGCGCGGTTCTGTGGCTATGCATGAGTTTGCCTGGGCCATGGTGTTTGGTTTCGGGGGGGCATTTATTTCCTTGTTTATGTCCAAGTGGATGGCCAAACGTGGCATGCGCATGCAGCAGGTAAGCTCTCCATCAACGCAGAAAGAGAAGGTGGTGTTCAATACGGTAGCTGAACTGGCGCAGCGTGAAGGCATCAAAATGCCGGAAGTATGGGTCTACTGGGATGATGTACCCAATGCTTTTGCCACAGGCCCAACACGCAACAATGCCATGATTGCGGTCTCATCCGGTCTGGCGATGAATCTTTCGGATGAAGAGCTAAGAGCCGTGGTTGCGCATGAAGTCGGCCATGTTACCAATGGTGATATGATGGCGACTACGCTGTTGCAGGGGTTGATGAATACCTTTGTTTATTTCCTCGCCCGCATGATTTCGCGCCCATTGATGCAGCGTAATTACTGGATGGGTTTTGCCGTCTATATGTTCCTGCAGTTTGTCTTGTCGATTCTGGCCATGATTCCTATCTGCTGGTTCTCGCGCCGCCGTGAATTTCGTGCTGATGCTTATGCTGCCAAGGCGGTAGGTGCGGCATCGATGGCTGCCGCACTACAGAGGATTGAAACCCTGTCGCAGCAGACACTGGCTTCTGAGCATAGAGAAGAGGGCATGAGTGATGATGCGCTGGCCACCATGAAAATTCATGGCCAGTCCAAAGGTGTTGCGCACCTGTTCTCGACGCATCCGCCAACGGCAGATCGTATTGCGGCACTGAAAAATCTATCAAAATAGTTATGTGATGATCAACGGAGGTGGATGATGAAAAAAGTCTTGATAGGTGTGGCTGCTTTAGCTGTTGTCATTGTTGGCGGGCTGCTTTTTGTTTGGTCAAATTTGGATGGGATTGTGAAAGATTCGATTCAGACCTATGGCTCTGAAGCTACCAAAACAAAAGTACGTGTTGCCGGTGTGAAGCTGGAGCTGGAAGCGGGGAAAGCCTCCATCACAGGTTTGACAGTGGGGAACCCGACTGGATTTACAGATCCGAATATCTTTGCGCTCGGTAAGATTGCCACGAAAATTGATGTCTCTACGATCCGTCAGAATCCCATTATCATTGATGAGATCATTATCAGCGCAGCCTCTGTGATCTATGAGATCAATAAAGCTGGCACATCCAATGTGGATGTGTTGAAAAAGAACCTTGGTGCTGGCGGGAGTGCTAAAGCTAAACCGGCTACGGACAAAGCAGATAGTGGTGAAGAGCTGAAAATGATTATCCGTAAACTGGTGGTTAAAGGCAGCAAAGCGAAAGTCCGTATTGCAGCGCTTGGTGATGCTGAGCAGACAGTTAACTTACCTAGTATTCAACTCACTGATGTTGGTGAAAAGAGTGGGGGCGCAACAGCTGCTGAAGTGGCCCAGATTCTTTCCTCCAGACTGGTTGGAAATGTGAAGGGAGCAGTGGCCTCATTGGGTGTAAGTAAATATCTGGGTAAATCAGTCGATCTGTTTAAGAAAGGTGCATTGGATCAGGTCGGTAAAGTTGGTGGCGATGTAGGCAAAACAGTTACAAATACCCTTGGTGGTGCAGCAGGCAGTGCCGGTGATGCAATGAAAGGACTTTTCGGTAAGTGACAGCTCAATTTAAAACGACAGACCTGTACGATGATTACCTGGAAGAACTACAAGTAGCTGCGCCCATCTTTCGTGATTTTGGTGGGCGCACTTCTTTTTGCGGCCAGATTGTCACCATGAAAACGTTTGAAGATAATAGCTGTCTAAAAGCTGCCTTTGAAACAGATGGTAAAGGCAAGGTGCTGGTCGTTGATTCCGCTGGCTCTCTGCGCTGTGCCATGATGGGTAATGTGATGGCTGCTCTGGGTGCCTCTAATGGCTGGGAAGGTGTGATCATCAATGGCTGCATCAGAGACTCGGCTGATGTGGGGAGAGTTGATTTCGGTGCCAAAGCACTGGCCACCATCCCTCGCAAAACAGTCAAACGCCAACAAGGTGTGATGGATATTCCAGTACACTTTGCCGATGTAACCTTTACACCCGGTGAATATGTTTATGCCGATGAAGATGGTATTGTTCTGTCAAAGCAACAGATTGTCTGACGAACCATATTATTGGCATCTTAACCAGATAGAAGTGATGGGAGGCTGACTGAAAAACAGCAGCCGTTCGTAACCCAATACGTTTCACACGTTTGCTCGTGAAAAAGCTTTCAATTTTTTGGCGCTTCACGAATCTGTGTGGGTAACCCGTAGGAATAGGCTATCGTTTGG
>CAYZJL010000089.1:0-8397 GCA_964478615.1 uncultured Zetaproteobacteria bacterium | reverse complement strand
TTTTGTCATAGAGCGTCTTTGGATTGATGCAGGCAACTTCACAGATGCGATTAAACGGTGATTTATTCATCAGCAGACACCATGACACCTGTAAGATCGCCGAAGATATCCAATAGTATCGATGCTATCTTGATTTCATTGGTCTCGAACGGAACACTTCAGTGCGGGTGAAGAAAAACCAAGCAATGCAATCCATTCATCATGGAGGGTGGCAACATACCAAATGGTTTCGCCTATTTTTGCAAGAAGCCCAAATAATGATGCACTTAAACATGTAGATTATCCAGATGTGTTGATTTTACCTTATACCTCAGGATTTTATGCCATAGAATGAATTAGCCGTGTGAATAAGATGGAAATGATACTGGATTCAATTTTTCTTGGGGTTAGGCTCGCGCGATGCGCTTTGAACTTGCAGGAGAATTCCAGCCGCGTGGTGATCAACCACAGGCCATTGCCGAACTCGTTAACGGGATAGATGCGGGAGACCGCCATCAAACATTGCTTGGTGTTACCGGCTCAGGTAAAACCTATAGCATGGCCTGTGTGATTGAGCGCACCCAGAAACCAACACTCATTATGGCACCGAATAAGACTTTAGCTGCGCAACTCTATGGTGAGTTTAAACAATTCTTCCCAAACAATGCGGTCGAATATTTTGTCTCTTATTATGATTATTATCAGCCCGAGGCTTATGTACCATCGAGTGATACTTATATAGAGAAAGATTCTGCCATCAATGAACATATTGATCGCATGCGTCATGCCGCCACGCGCACGCTGCTGGAACGGGAAGATGTGATCATTGTTGCATCCGTTTCATGCATCTACGGGCTTGGCAGTCCTGAAGCCTATGCAAATATGCTACTGTATTTTGAGGTGGGGCGTGAGGTTGATCAGCGTGCGGCAGTAAACAAATTGGTCGAATTGCAATATAAACGCAATGATATGGATTTTCATCGCGGTACGTTTCGATTGCGTGGTGATGTGCTGGAGATTTATCCGGCCCATGCAGAAGGCTTCGCTATTCGTGTTGAATTTTTTGGTGATGAGATTGATGCCATCAGCCAATTCGATCCATTAACGGGCAAACGTATGGGTGCGCTACATAAATATACGGTGTTTCCGAAAAGTCACTTTGTTACACCACGTGATCAGTTGCTTAAAGCCATGGACGCGATTCGTGACGAATTGGCTGAGCGACTGGCTGAACTGCATGATAAGAATCAACTGGTCGAAGCGCAGCGACTGGAGCAGCGCACCATCTTTGACCTGGAAATGATTCAGGAGGTTGGTTATTGCACTGGTGTTGAAAACTATTCGCGTCATTTGACTGGTCGACCACCGGGTGATTCACCTCCAACCCTGCTTGATTACCTGCCCAATAATGCGCTGGTGGTGATCGATGAGTCGCATGTTACTGTGCCACAGATTGGTGGCATGTTTAAGGGTGACCGCTCACGCAAACAGACCCTGGTTGATTTCGGTTTTCGTTTACCGTCGGCATTGGATAACCGGCCACTGCAATTTCATGAATTTGAAGCGGTTGTTCCGCAAGCTGTTTATGTGTCGGCCACCCCAGGCCCATATGAACTGGAAAAGTGTGGCGGTGTGGTCGTTGAACAGGTCATTCGTCCGACCGGGCTGATTGATCCACCGATTGAGGTGCGCCCGGCTTCAAACCAGGTGGATGATTTTGTCTCGCAAGCCAATGTGGTTATCAAAAATGGTTACCGTGTGTTGGCAACATGTTTGACCAAACGCATGGCCGAAGATTTGGCCGAATACCTGAATAATCTAGGCATGAAAGTACGCTATCTGCATTCAGATATTGATACAGTGGAGCGTATGGAGATACTGCGCGACTTGCGTCTGGGTGTGTTCGATGTGTTGATTGGCATTAACCTGTTACGTGAGGGTCTGGATTTGCCGGAAGTTGCATTCGTAGCTATTTTTGATGCGGATAAAGAGGGTTTTTTGCGATCAGAACGTTCACTGACCCAGACCATTGGCAGGGCAGCGCGCAATGCTGAAGGTTTTGTGATTCTTTACGCAGATAAGATTACCAACTCGATGCAGCGTGCTATGTATGAAACAGAGCGCCGACGTGAAAAACAGCTGGCCTATAATGAAAAGCATGGCATCACACCGGAAACAGTGAAATCGGAAGTGAAAGATATTCTCGGTTCAGTGTATGAGATGGATTATGGACATATACCGGAAATTGCTGAGCCGGAACCGTTGAGTTTGGAAGAGAAAGAGACACGTATCAATCTGTTGGAACGCTTGATGACTGAGGCGGCAGCAGATTTAAGGTTTGAGGATGCGGCCGCACATCGGGACGAACTGCTGCAATTGCAGGAACATCACGTAAATGAAAAAAAGGATCAGAAACGTAAATGAGCAATATGCCTGAAATAAACGAAACCCTGATTAGAGCATGGGTGGGAAAAACCTTTGCCATGCGCGGTAAACGTTATTTTAAACATGATCGGGTAACCGACGTTGAATCTCTGCAAGAGGGCAGCCAGTTGATGGGCGATGTGCAGGGTACGGCTATCAAACCGTATGAAGTGTTGGTTCACTTTTCAACCGATGAAGAAGATGTGATTCGTGGGGAGTGCACCTGTCCGACGGCCTTAAATTGTAAACATGTGGCGGCTGTACTGTATGCCTGGATTGAAAAACAGGATGAAGAAGTCAAAGCGCCGGTGATTGCAACGCCAGGCCCAATGGCATTTGGTCAATGGTTGGGAGCTCTGGAGCAGGTTAGTGATGGTAAGGTGGCGCATAAAGAGTATCCGGACAGCATTAAACAGCGTCTGTTGTATATCCTGGAGCCTGATGGTGATTTGAATGTGCAATTGCGATTTATCACTGCCCGCCTGTTAAAATCAGGGGCGTATGGAAAAGCACAGGATTATAACCCTTCAAATATTCTGAACTACACACCACCTCAGTTTATTCTCTCCAGTGACGAAGTCATTTTGCGTGAAGTCGCAACCGATCGCTCCTTATCATCCATGCATGGGTATCGCATGAAAGGGCCTCAAGGTTTGAAAATATTGAAACGGGCACTGACCAGTGGGCGTTGTCATTGGATGACAAAAGATTCCGATGCACTGCAGCGGGTTGATCGACGCAATGGTGAGTGGGGCTGGAAGCTGGGTGAGCGTGGTGATCAGCATCTCACGCTGCATATGTCTGGTGCTGAATTGGTGGTGCCGACATCTCCACCATGGTTTATCGATGTTGAACAGCATGCCTGTGGCCAGATTGAGAGCGGCCAGATCTCCGATGTAGCGGAGATTCTGCTAAATATTCCGGCTGTTGAACTCGATTGTTCTGATGAGGCGATTGAAGATGTGACACGCCAGTTACCTGATGATGTGCCGGCGCCGGTGCATCTGTTGCATGTACACAGGCAGGTGAAACCGCTACTGCTGATTCAACTCAAGACAATGAAGCTGATTCAGCAGTGGGGCTATCGTACGCCTGAGCAATGTCATGTGGTGGAATTGTTTTTTGATTATGATGGTAAAAAAGTACCACTGTCATCTAATCCCAAGTCGGTGCGATCTATCCGGGGTGATAAGGTCATCGATTATGCCCGTGATTTGGCTTGTGAAATGCAGGCTGCTGAGGATCTGTCCCACGCAGGACTCTATCCGGCACGAGAATGTAGCATTGCTGCGCATGTCGAATTCCCAGAACAGGCGTTCAGGTTGACGCATGAGGATGATTGGCCCGAATGGATGTTATATGAACTGCCTGACTTAAAAGAGATGGGCTTTCTTGTTGAAGTCTCTGATGGTTTTGCCTACAGGATTGAGCAGGCATCAAGTTGGGAACTGAATCTTGAACAGAGCAGCTCAGATAATTCCAGTAGTTTGATGGGCCAGGCCAGCTTTATGGTTACCCTGGATAGTGGTGATGAGATTGATCTGATTGATGCACTAGCGCGTTGGGTGGGTAATAAACCAGATCTGTTGAAAGCTGACTCTTTGGCACGATTGAAAGAAAAAGCACATATTCCACTGCCACTGCCGGATGGTCGGTTGTTACCTGTGCCGGGTGAAATGGTTGCCAACATTCTGCACTTTATGATGGATGTGTTTGCCGGTGGTCGTGATACGCAGACGGTAGAGCTCTCTGTGCCACAAATGCTGGCATTGGAAGAGAGTATTGGTCAGTCGGCGGCTCCGGTACTGGTTAGCAGTAGCGTGTGGCTTAAACAGATGAAGCAGCTGGCTGATCTGGATAGTTTACCTGTGTGTGATGTGCCAACTGCATTGCATGCTGAATTGCGTGATTATCAACGTGAGGGCTTGAGCTGGATGCAGTTCCTGCGCCAAATGAATCTTGGTGGTATCATGGCTGATGATATGGGACTGGGAAAAACGGTTCAGGCCCTGGCACATGTTTTGAAAGAGAAAGAAGAAGGGCGTTTGAAACATCCTGCTCTGGTCATTGCTCCAACCAGCCTGATGCATAACTGGCGCCGTGAATCGGAGAAATTTACCCCTGACCTGTCGTTGTTGGTGGTGCATGGGCCTGATCGTGCCAAATATTTTGATTCATTGGCTGAGTATGATCTTGTCATCACTACATACCCCCTGTTGGCACGTGATTTTGATGTCATTGAAGCGCAAAACTGGCACCTGCTGATTCTCGATGAAGCGCAATATATCAAAAATCCGAGATCAAAAGTGGCGCGATTGGTGCGCCAGCTCAATGCCCAACACAAAATCTGCATGACAGGTACGCCGATTGAAAACCATTTGGGTGAATTGTGGGCCCAGTTCGATTTTCTTATGCCGGGTTATCTGTATGATATGAAAGGTTTCACCAAACTGTTTCGTAAACCCATTGAACTACAGGGGGATACAGCCCGTCAGGATGCGTTGAATGTGCGTTTAAGGCCGTTCATGCTCAGGCGTTGCAAAGAAGATGTGGCACTGGAACTACCTGCTAAAACCGAAATTATTCGCAGTATCGAAATTGAAGGGGCGCAACGTGAACTGTACGAAAGTGTGCGTTTGGCGATGCAGAAGCGGGTGCGTGATGCGGTGGCTTCTATGGGCGTAGCGCAGAGTCAGATTGTGGTGCTCGATGCGTTGCTGAAAATGCGACAGGTGTGCTGTGATCCGCGTCTGGTGAATGGTTTGCAGGGAGAGCCTCCTGCATCAGCAAAATTGCAGATGCTGATGGAGATGTTGCCTGAAATGATTGAAGAGGGGCGTCGCATCCTGTTGTTCTCTCAGTTTACATCGATGCTTTCCCTGATTGAACAAGAGCTTAAACAGCAGAATATTGAATATGTGAAATTGACCGGCAAGACGCAAGACCGGGTCACACCAATTGAGACATTCCAGAATGAAGAAGTACCGTTATTCCTCATTAGTTTGAAAGCTGGTGGTGTTGGTCTGAATTTAACGGCCGCAGATACCGTCATTCATTTTGATCCATGGTGGAATCCTGCCGTGGAAAGACAGGCGACTGACCGTGCACATCGTATTGGTCAGGATAAGGCGGTCTTTGTCTACAAGTTGATTACAGAAGGTTCCGTGGAAGAGAAGATTCTGGAATTGCAGGAGCGCAAATGTGACCTGGCCGAAGCGGTACATCAGAAAGGTGCAGTGAAAAAATCATTGTGGTCATCTGAAGAGCTTGACAGTCTGTTTGCCCCATTGAATTAACTGTCTCTCAACCCTCTTTCACTACAACCTGATTCATTGTCTGCTACACTAGCGGAACAAAGTCCGGGAGAGGGGTGTCTGTGGAACAGGAAGAACAGCAGTTTTTACACGACTTAGAGAAAAAGTTATGGACCAGTGCCAATAAGCTGCTGCCATCGTTGGATGCTTCGCAATACAAACATGTGATGTTGGGATTGGTGTTTCTTAAATACGTTTCCGACTCCTTTGGTATTCGCCGCGATCAACTCACCGCACAGTTCAAAGATGAAAACAGTGATTATTTCCTGGATCCCGAAAATTTCGGTGGTGCCGATAACGAAGAATATCAGGATGAGATCAATACGGAACTAGAAGAGCGCGACTATTACGCAGAAGCCAATGTATTCTGGGTGCCACAGCAGTCCCGTTGGGATTTCCTGCAAAATAAAAATAAGGTTGTTATCACCGGTGAGATTGAAGTCCAGGATGGCAATAGTACCAAAAAGATCCGCTCTGTTGGTCAACTGATTGATTATGCACTCGAAGCTATTGAACGCGATAACCCCAAGCTCAAAGGTGTGCTCAATAAAAATTATACCCGATTGCAGATTGATCAGTCCAAACTGGGTGAGCTAATTGATTTGATTGCCACCATTCCATTTGTGCATGAGTCATTGGATTCCAAAGATATTCTCGGCCATGTTTATGAGTATTTCCTTGGTCAGTTTGCGCTGGCTGAAGGTAAGAAGGGCGGCCAGTTTTACACGCCCAAATCGATTGTAAGTCTGATTGTGCAGATGCTGGAGCCGTTTAAGGGCCGCGTTTATGACCCCGCCATGGGCTCCGGTGGTTTCTTTGTGCAATCCGAGAACTTTATCCGTAATCATCAGGGTCGCATCGGCGATGTCTCGATCTACGGGCAGGAGGCCAATCACACCACCTGGCAGTTGGCTGCTATGAATATGGTGATTCGCGGTATCGATTTTAATTTCGGCAAGGAACCGGCCAGCACTTACACCAACGATCAACATCCCGATCTGCGTGCCGATTTTGTCATGGCAAACCCGCCGTTTAATATGAAAGAGTGGGACACAGGCGTAGATGAACATGATCCGCGCTGGGTTTACGGTAAACCTCCATCAGGTAATGCCAACTTCGCATGGTTACAGCATATGCTTTATCACTTGTCTCCTAACGGTTGCATGGGGCTGCTGTTGGCCAACGGTTCGATGAGTTCTAATACCAGCGGCGAAGGAGCTATTCGCAAAGCCTTGATTGAGAATGATCTGGTGGAGTGCATGGTTGCACTGCCCGGCCAGCTTTTTACCAATACCCAAATCCCTGCCTGTATCTGGTTTCTCACTAAGAACAAGAAGGCTCGAATTTCTGCCAGCGGCAAACAGCTGCGTGATCGTTCCGGCGAAGTGCTGTTTATCGATGCGCGTAATCGTGGTTATATGAGAGACCGCGTGCTGCGCGATTTTCATCAGGATGATCTCAATGACATTTCACAGACCCTGCATCACTGGCAAGAAGTCACCGAAGATCGTCATTCCCGCGTAGGCGGGAATCCATACAGCAATGAAGCCGGTTTTTGCGCCAGTATGGATTTAAAGGGTATTCAAAAGCACGACTATGTACTTACGCCTGGTCGTTATGTTGGGGCTGCTGCTGAAAAGGATGATGGCGAACCCTTCGCCGATAAAATGGCACGCCTGACCGGACAGTTGAAAACCCAGTTCAAAGAGAGTGACAGACTGGAAGCGGAGATCAAAAAGAATCTGGCTGGTTTAGGTTTCAATGTCTGATTCATTGAGCCGCATTGATCCTACCAATATCCAGAACCGAATATTCACTATTCGCGGCATGCAGGTCATGGTGGATAGAGACCTCGCGGATTTGTATCAGGTGGAAACCAGGGTACTTAACCAAGCCGTGAAAAGAAATGCAGACAGGTTTCCTGCTGAATTCATGTTCCAACTTAGTAGGCAAGAGTTTGAAGATTGGAAGTCACAGATTGTGATATCCAACAAGGAAACTTTGATATCACAATCTGTGACATCAAAAGAGAAGCGAGGTGGGCATAGAAAACCTCCCTTTGTATTTACTGAAGCAGGGGTTTCCATGCTTTCTGCCGTACTCAAAAGCGAGGCGGCCATTAAAATGAGTGTGGAGATTATTCGCGCCTTCGTTGATATGCGGAAATTCATCACCAACAATGCCGCCATCTTCCAGCGCCTGGACAGCATTGAACAGAAACAATATCTCACGGATACCAAGCTGGATAAGGTCTTTGAAGCGATTGAAGCAAAAGATATCAAACCTGAGCAGGGTATCTTTTTTGATGGGCAGGTGTTTGATGCTTATGCCTTTGTTGCCAAGCTGATCAAATCGGCCAAGCAGTCGATTGTGTTGATTGATAATTTTATCGATGAGAGCACGTTGACCTTGCTCAGTAAACGCGGGCCAAACTGCTCCGCCACGATTTATACTCACAGCTTCGGTCAGCAGTTGCAGCTCGATCTTGAAAAACACAACGCGCAATACCCACCGATTGCGATCAAAACCTTCAAACAATCACATGACCGTTTTCTGATACTCGATGATCAAGAGGTCTATCACATCGGCGCATCCCTCAAAGACCTGGGCAAAAAGATGTTTGCCTTCTCTCTCTTTGAAAAAGGCGCTTTGGAACTATTGGGGAGACTCAATGCTTGAT
>CAYZJL010000088.1:0-8639 GCA_964478615.1 uncultured Zetaproteobacteria bacterium | reverse complement strand
TCAAACCGGACAAGTTAATTGTCGCTGACCGGACACCGTAATTGTCGCGCAATAAAGATGATACTTGATCAACAAACTTCCTAAAAATAACAAAGGAAGCATCAATCCTCCTCCCTCTTTGGTTCATAGCTACATATTCTTGCCAGTCAGTCACCCGTTCCAACACACCTAGGCAACCTTGATTAATTTATTACCTCATCCACGGTCATTGGGACTGAAAAACCAGCGCACATTGACCTTTTAACTCGATAAACGTTTGCAAAATAGAGTCGATATGACCATTATGGCACATATGACAAAAACAACCCCCAGAAAAGCTGAGTTGCTGGCAGAAATTGAAAAGTCGCCGTCGCTCTCTATCTATCGGCTGGCCAAACAGTGCGGACGCAACTATCGGCGCGTATTCGACCATGTGAAAGAACTGGCTTCTGCAGGCTTGGTGAATATTCGCCCGGCTGTTCGTAATGGGCGCCAGGTATCCATGGTGGAAAGTGTTTATCACCAGCGACTGCAACGACTGGATGATATGTATGCATTCAAGATGGAGATCGATGCTGCTCAGTGAGGCAGCCGCCAAATTATTGGGCCTGCTTGACCCGGAAGGCGTGTTAATCGGTGGCATTTGCGGTGCCCTCTATGGCGTGGAACGCTTTACCAGGGATGTGGACATTGCAGCAGATCTGGAACCCGAAACGATTGTGCAGCGCTTGCATGAGGCAGGAATCGCTTCTGAGCTTCGGCGCAGCAATGAGCCGGGGGATTTGAGCTGGGTTGTTCATGGTGAGTTTGAAGATATTGAGTTTCAGGTGCTACCAGCATCGGAGACTGGGATTTCACAGGGGCGCTTTGAGATCAAAGCGGGGCTGCGTGTTGCTGATCTCAACAGCTTCATCACCAGCAAATGTATCGCAGCCGGGCAGCAGGACATGCATGATGTTGCAGCAATATGCCTGATCTACCCCGAACATGGCGACTACTGCCGTCAAAAGGCATCTGAGCATCGGTGTCTTGAAAAACTCGACTCATGGTTAAATGATCGCCGTCTACAGCAGAGATACCCGCAGAAAACGGATTGAAGCCACATAGTACGATTACTTTGCCAGAGGCACTAACATCTCATCCAAAAGAATGGATCGGTTTTATTGCAGACAACATGCTTGCATTAAAAAGGCCCCAAACGGAGCCCTTTTCAAACACTGTAATCAGAAACGATTATGCACCGGCTTCCAGTAGCTCTTTGAGGTTTGCAAAGTCCATATCCAGCTCGCGTTTGGCGATATGACCGACAACAGGTGATGCAACCTTAAAGAAACGACCTACATCGATACTCAGGGTACGCGTAATCGTTGTTTTCTCGCCATCGCCTTCAAGCGTCATCGTAGCTTCCATCGGAAACGCGCCGGTAGTACTTTTTGCTGACCATGAACTGCCATCGGCACTGCGCGCGGTAACCTCCCACTCCTGCTCAATCACACGGCCAAGGAATTTTTCTCTGATATAATAAACCGTACCAACTGCCGGTTCACCGTCTGTTTTCTTTTCAGACTCCAGTACCGAGGACTGCCACATCGGGTCGTTGCTGTTGTCATCAACAAAGGCAATCACATCGGCAATCGGTCGATTGATCTCTACACTGGCTTCTAATTTACTTAATGGCATTTCTCTCTCCCTCTTTTGATTATTTCCTCAAATAGTAGCTACTCAGCTTGGCTCTGAGTTTTCCGAGCCAAGCTAGAAACTACAAACTATTTATTCGCGCAGCAATTCTGTAATACCCGTTTTAGAGCGGGTCTTCTCATCCACTGTCTTCACAATCACTGCACAGTAGAGGTTCGGGCCACCTGACTTACCAGGCATGGAACCGGATACAACAACCGAATATGGCGGTACTTCACCATAGCTTACGGTGTCAGTCGCACGATCATAAATGCGAGTGGACTTACCAATATATACACCCATGGAAAGTACAGCACCTTCACGTACAATCACACCTTCAACCACTTCGGAACGCGCACCGATAAAGCAGTTATCTTCAATAATGGTCGGGGTTGCCTGCAATGGTTCCAATACACCACCAATACCAACACCACCGGAGAGATGTACATTCTTACCAATCTGGGCACATGAACCCACCGTCGCCCATGTATCTACCATGGTGCCTTCATCAACATAGGCACCGATATTCACGTATGACGGCATTAACACCACTTTATTGGCAATATAAACACCCTTACGCACAGTCGCTGGAGGCACTACACGCATGCCCCCCTTGCGGAACATATCTTCGCCCCAGTTGGCGAATTTCTGAGGTACTTTATCATAGTAATTCGTACCACCACCGCTGATCACCTGATTATCATGCAGCTTAAAGAACAACAACACTGCTTTTTTCAGCCATTCATGTGTTACCCACACACCATCATCACCTTTTTCAGCAACGCGTACACCACCGTCATCCAGCAACTGGATGGTATGCTCTACTGCTTCGCGCACTTCAGCGCTAGCAGAATGCAGATCCCATTCGGATCTGGTCTCCCATGCACTTTCGATTATTGTCTGTAAATGATTCATACATTTACCTCCGTCTGTTTCTAATTCGTGGATTAGTCGATTATATCTTTTCAGGCCTGGCAATCCAGCATGGAAAACCGGACTGCTTATTTTATAACAATTTCTTGTGGCCGTTCATGACTTAAGAATTCGATATTGGACATGCTTAGACCATATGCCCCAGCCAGTCCAAACACAGCAACATCACCAATATCCGCAGCCTCAATCGCCACATTATTGGCCAGTTTATCGGCCCCAGTACACAACGGGCCACCGAAATAGACTGATTCCTGAGCTACCGATTCCTGTCCATCAAATACTTTTTCTGCCCCCATGCGCACGATGGATAGCGGATGATTAATCGCCAACGCGGCAGGCCGACGAAAATGGTTGATACCACCGGCACAGATCACCTGTTTCTTACCACGCGACTCTTTGATATCGAGAATTTCTGTACAGAACCAACCTGAGTCTGCAGCCAGATAACGGCCCAACTCCAAAAAGAAAGTACGCCCTTCAAAACCGTATGCTTTAATCAGACCCGCCAGGCCGTCGGCATAGGCCTGTGGATCAAAACCATGACCGCTCTCCAGATAATCGACACCGAAACCACCACCGAAATCAATAATATCGCAGATAACACCTGCTTTACCCGCGCTAGCATGTTCAACATCGGCATAATCGGCTTCAATCTGCCTGGCCATACCAAATACCAGTTCACAGTTTTTAAGCAGATCCGCCACATTCAGCACACCGGATGCCGCATAGACATGCAGGCCTCTGAAGTTGAGTGATTCAAGTGCTAAAATCTGCGGCAATACCGTATCCAGCTTCTCTTCATCAACACCGAATTTCTTTGAACCACCTGAGAATGTGGTCTGCGCCTCATGAATATCAAAATCAGCATTAATACGCAGCAGAATATCCTGTGTCTTACCCAGCTCAGATGCAATCGTATTGAGTCTGTGTGCTTCAACTAACGATTCGATGTGTACAGTGCGAATGCCTTTTTCAACTGCCCAACGTAGCTCTTCCGGTGATTTTCCGGGTCCGGTATAAATCAATTGATCGGATCTGAAACCCGCAACTACCGCTTTTTCAGCTTCACCAAGACTGGCGATCTCAATACCGCGCGCACCAGACTCGCGTGCAGCCGCAAGAAATGCAGCATGCGGATTGGCTTTCATAGCATAAAACACTTCTACACCAGCGGGCATGATACGTGAAAAACAGGTGATATGACGGCGCATGGCACTGGTTTCATAGACATAACAGTTCAGCGTATCACCGTTATCGGCAAGCTGGCGCAATGTCTGTTCAAGCTCATTGGGAATAATCATCTTAAATCCTCACTGCTTTTAGGCGACGGGCAAGTTCGGCTGCTTTTTCAGGCCCATCAACCAGAGCCGCACGTATAAAACCTGCACCGGGATTCACGCCGTTTTGTCCATTCATACTATTGGCATCATCTGCACTCAAATAAGAGCCCGGCAAAATAGTCACCGACTGCTGCTCATATGCCGCTACTGCAAATGCTTCTTCATCCACCACTGGTAACCAGACAAAGAATGAGCCGGCTGGTATATCCACTTCATCGGTACCGTAAACATCAAAAAATGCTTTCAGACTAGCACGGTATACTGCCAGATGTTGTTGCACATGTGTTTCATCCGACCATGCCGCAGCAGCTACTGCCTGCAACGGCAGCGGTGTAGCAGGCCCTGTATAGCTGCGCATTTTGGCAAAGCGTGCAATCAGAGCCGCATCACCTGCAATCAAGCCTGAACGCATACCCGGCAGAGCCGAACGCTTGGACAACGAGTTCATGACCAGACAACGACTAAAACCATCACGGCCCAATGATTCTGCCACTTCTAACAGGCCGACAGGCTTCTCCTGCCAGTAAATTTCCGAATAACATTCATCGGAGACAATATAAAAATCATGTTCATCAGCCAAAACCAGGAGCTGTTCAAAATATGCGGCATCACCAATCCAGCCGGTCGGATTTGAAGGCGAACAGACATATACCAGCGCAGTATTGGCCCACACCTTTTCAGGCACTGCATTCAGATCAGGGGCGAAACCTGTTTCAGCACTGCACGGTAAAAACACAGGCTCAGCCCCAGCGGTATACGCTGCCCCCAGATAAATCTGATACATCGGATTGGGCATCAGCACATTCGGTTTAATCACAGCTTCCGGATTGATCAGGGCGTGCGCAATCGCAAACAGCGCTTCACGTGTACCGTTAGCCGATAACACCTGTGTGAGCGGATCAACATGTTGCAATCCAAAACGCCGCTCCAGCCAGCTGGCGATGGCCTGACGCAGTGGCAGACCACCAATCGTGGATGGGTACTTGGAGAACCCTCCCAGATGTTCGGCTAACGTATCTGCAACAAAACCAGGCAGAGGCAAACGCGGCTCACCGGCACCCGCATCAATCGGAGCTATATCCGGGTTTGTGCTATACCCGGCGAACAGAGCCTTGAGACGTTCAAAAGGATACGCGCCCAACTGTTCGAGGCGAACCTGACATGACTGTTCATTTCGATTCACTGTATCGACACCCTATTTCTTATTCAGATCAACAGCTTGAGCACGGATCAATTTGCTCCATGGGCCAAAGTTACCAACCGCATCAACTGCTCGGATACGGAAGAGAAACTCAATAGCGTCAGTTTTCAGGTTGATGATTCGATACCCCTTTTCATTCACCTGTCTTGCCAAAGCAGGTTGCTCAAAGAAACGGCGCCAGAAACCGGGGCATTGGCAATAAGGATCCACCTGTGTGCGATCAATCTCATAACCGACCCCCTCGCTACTGCCTTTCAGCACAAAATCCAAACGCAACACATTGCCAACAACCTTATGTTGCAAACCGACGATTTGAGGTGTTACTGCATCATCCACAATATTCTGTGGCACCTCTTTGCGCCCACAACCATTCAAGAGCACTGCCACAACAAGACACAACCAAATACTACGACGCGCTATTGCCAACATATTATTCTCCAGTTCCTTTTTCAACTACTGTTTCTGTGGCCTGGGCCAATCGCTGCTGCCACTGAGCAACCTGTAACAATACCTGTGCGGGTGCCGTGCCACCAATATGGTCACGCGCTGCCACACACGCTTCTACAGACAGAGCACGCACCATTTCAATACTTAAACGTGCATCAATCGCAACACAGGCAGCCGCTTCCATAGCATGCAGTTCGATATTTTCGCGAATACAGTGGCCCACTGATTTACCAACAATTTCATGTGCATCACGGAATGGTACACCTGCACGCACCAAAGCATCGGCAAGGTCGGTAGCTGTGGAGAACCCGGAAGAGGCTGCTTTATGCAACACCTCCCTGTTTACTTTCATGCCCGGCAACATATCACCGAACACACGCAAACAGCCCTCCAGATTATCAAAAGCATCAAACACAGCCGTTTTGTCTTCCTGCATATCTTTATTGTAAGCCAGAGGTAAGCCTTTCACTGTCGTTAAAATCGCCACCAGACCACCAATAATACGACCGGACTTACCACGCACCAGTTCGGGCATATCAGGGTTTTTCTTCTGCGGCATGATTGATGAACCGGTACAAAATGCATCGGGCAGATCAATAAAACCAAACTGGGCACTCATCCACAAAATCAACTCTTCAGAGAAACGTGATAGATGAATCGAGCAGATAGAGGCAGCCGCAAGCAATTCCATGATATAATCACGATCCGACACCGCATCCAGAGAGTTGGCCGTTGGTGCATCAAAACCCAACAGATCAGCAGTCATATGACGATCAATGGCAAACGTTGTACCTGCCAGCGCAGCTGAACCAAGCGGGCATTGATTCATACGCTTGCGTGCGTCAAGAAAACGGGCCACATCTCGCTCAAACATCTCCACATAAGCTAACAGATGATGACCCAGCGTAACTGGCTGTGCTGTTTGCAAATGTGTGAAACCTGGCATAATAGTAGCCGCATGCTCTTCAGCCAAAGCCACCAACACCATTTGAAGTTTACGCATACGAGCCACCATCGTATCACTGCGACGACGCAGATACAGACGCGTATCGGTAGTCACCTGATCATTTCTTGAGCGGGCGGTATGCAGGCGTTTACCGGCATCTCCAATAAGAGCGGTCAAGCGGGATTCAATATTCATATGCACATCTTCAAGTGCAATAGTAAACTCAAATTCACCACTTTCGATCTCGCCAGCCACGTCATCCAGACCGCGTAAAATCGCGTTCAGATCTTCAGATGATAAAACACCCTGCTGAGCCAGCATCTTGGCATGCGCTTTTGAGCCTGCGATATCTTCTGCATACATACGTGCATCAACATCGGTGGAGGCATTAAAGGCTTCTACAAATTCATCAGTCGGGGATTCAAAACGACCGCCCCATGGTTTTTCAGACATTTCATCACCTGCTTTTTTTAAGTAGCGCAACTATAGCTTTGCAATGATCATAACGGAAACGTAATGCTAATAGTGCGGTGGAGGCACTTCTTCATCCGGCCTGGCCAGGCCTGAATCACTGGCCTGTTTAAGGTGTTCACTGAAACGCATCATCTGTTTTTCAAGCTGGTCAATCTGCTGCTGCTGACGCACCACCACATCGTTTAATTCACCAATCAGATGATCCTGATAAGATACTTTTGTTTCCAATTCGGTTAATCGTGATTCAATCCATCGCTCTTCCATGTCCGCACACTAACCAATAAAGCACGCTTATACAGCGTTCAGGTAGCCGAGACATCGCAATAAAATACTTAAACCTTTCCAAGCATTCGCGATGCTGACAAAGTATGGGAGGGCAAGTTATGGAGGGATGATTGTTGAAACCTGAATATTGAACATTTTTATGCCTATTCTGAACTGGTTGAATAAGGATGAAGCGGTCAAGGCAGCGCAGAACGTGACGATGTGGATATGATGGTTGTAAAGGGCGTGCCATGTGTAGAATGTGATTTTTGTCATGAGCAATATTTTAAATCGACCGTACTGAAAAAAATCGAGCTGGATTTTCTGGCCGTATCCAGTCGAAGCAAAAAACCGGGAAGGTGCATGCAGGTTGCTTGTGAGGAGTATGCTTCACTTTGATGTTTCAGCCGTGAAGAACTGAATCGTTATCATTGAGCCACTGCTTGCAAACCGGGAGGCGCGTTGAGTTTAAGAAAGTATATTGAAACAGTAAACAATCGTTACTGCTCTGGCATGGCCAGCGAGCATGCGTATAGGGGCGATCTGGAAGCATTGATTCGCGCGCTTGTTCCGCAAGTGGAAGTCACCAATGAGCCTTCAAATGTTACCGATTGTGGCAACCCGGATTATGTCATTACCCGAAAAAACATCCCCATTGGTTTTATTGAAGCCAAAGATCTGGGTAAAGATTTAAGCAGTAAAACATACAAAGAACAATTCGACCGTTACCGCAAAGCGTTGGACAACCTGATTATCACCGATTATTTATCGTTTCAGTTTTATCAAAGTGGCGAACTTGTTGCATGTTGCCGTATTGCTGACATTCAGGATGGTAACATCATCGCCAGCTCCGAATGCTTCGATGAATTCACCGGCTTGATTCAGAATTTTTGCACATACATCGGCAACACCATCAAATCGCCCAAAAAGCTGGCCTCCATGATGGCTGCCAAAGCGCGTTTGTTGCAGGTGATTCTTGAAAAGGCCATTACATCTGATGAACAGACACAGGATAATACAGCGCTGCAACAGCAGTTCAAAACCTTCAAGGATGTTCTCATTCACGATCTTGAACCGCAGGGCTTTGCCGATATTTATGCACAAACCCTGACTTATGGCATGTTTGCCGCCCGCTTGCATGATGAGACGCTGGATACATTCAGTCGTCAGGAAGCCGCCGAGCTGATCCCCAAAAGCAACCCGTTTTTGCGCAAGCTATTCAATCATGTGGCCGGTGCCGATATTGATGAGCGCATCAAAACCACGGTGGACAATCTAGCCGATGTGTTTCGTGCCACCGATGTGAAGGCATTGCTGAAAAACTTCGGCAGAGCCACGCAAACCCATGATCCGATCATCCATTTTTATGAAACATTCC
>CAYZJL010000087.1:0-8764 GCA_964478615.1 uncultured Zetaproteobacteria bacterium | reverse complement strand
ACTCGTTTCCCCACCTGCTCGCTACAATCACCCTAAGTCCGACAGACTCCTAGAATGGTTTTTAACTACTTCGCGCATGACTAAAAAATACTGGAACGATCCGCTGGCTGTGAATTAGAACAAATTCGCCGTGTGGAAAAGGCTTCCACACTTGCAATCATACCCCACCTCCCTATAGTGCGGCGCCACTACATGGGAAACTATGTAGAAAATACCTTGCTCCGGACGCGCTAAATCGTACCGGGGCGTACGTAAGTACACCTAGAGGAGCGCCGTTTTGTATTACGAAACTATTTTTATCGTTAATCCTGATATCTCTCAGGAAAACACCGAAGCACTGACTGATGAGCTGATCAGTAAAGTCGAAAAAGTCGGTGGCCGCATTGTTAAACGCGAAAACTGGGGTTCACGTCCGTTGGCATATTCTATTGCCAACCGTAAACGTGGTAACTACATTCTTCTCGTCACTGATGGCAGTGCTGAAGCCCTTAAAACATTGGAACATGCAATCAGCCTTGAAGAACGCATCATCCGTTGCCTGACCACCAAACTTACTGAACTTTCTGACAAAGCATCTCCATTGCTACGTCGCGCTCAAGCATCAGCTCAAGCCGCTGCTAAGCGTGAAGAAGCTGCTGCTGAAGAAAAAGAAAGTGAAGCATCCGCTGCTGCAGAAACTGCTACTGTAGAAACGGCTGCTGAAGAAGCACCTGCAGTTGAAGCAACAACGGAAAAGGCTGATGGAGCAGAAGCAAGCGCCTGATTTTAACCGTGTCCGCGTTGCGGGCCGGCTTGAAAACATGTGCCAGCGCTGGACACCTGATGGTTCTCTAGCACTGACCGCTGACCTGTTTACTACTCGCCCCAAGCTGGGACCAGCTCGTGACGAAGTACAAGAGGAACAGCCAATGCCACTGCGTAGTAATGGCGATATTGCTCAAACACTGTTGGCCTTAGAAGGTCAAAACGTGATGATTGATGGTTGCTTGCGCAGACGATTTTATAGCAAGGACAACAACCCTTGCTGGGGACAGGTAGAAATCTGGGTGGATGCATGCAGGGTATTAACATAACCCGCTCACTTAGCTAGATAGACACCGTAGAGAGATTAAGGAGTTAGATATGACTGAAGAAGTAAAAAAACCTGCACCTGCAGCAGCTGCGACAACTGAGCGTCCACAAGGCGCTCGCCCACAAGGTGATCGCCCACAGCGTCCACAACGCCCACAACGCCCACAACGTGGGGGAGCTGGCGGCCGTTTTCAACGTCGTCGTAAATTTTGTAAATTTTGTGCAGATACAAGCATCATCATTGATCACAAAGACCCAGATATGCTGCGCGGCTTCATCACCGAGCGTTACAAGATTTTGCCATCTCGCGTGACTGGCACGTGTGCCAAGCACCAGCGTTTCCTGACCACAGCGATTAAGCGCGCACGTGTACTGGCACTGGTTCCATTCACCCCGCTGCATCACGATTGATTCGGCCAGGCTCGAAGTCACACACTGACCTGACAGGATCATGATGGAAAATAAGCCACCTGCTCCACAACCCATGCCAAAGATGGTCAGCTTCATTCTGACGCATCGCTTGCCATGTGCAGCCTTAATATTGGTTATGTTGATGAGTGCAGTATGGATGCCTTTGTTATCACAGGGTTTAGCACCCTTCCTGTTATTGCTGGCCACCATGATCGGGCTAACTATTCATATGTTGGTTCCTGCCGTGGTAGCGCTGGTGACATTTGGCGGCGGATTAATATTTGCCACCCAGGTAAGTGCCATCACAGCTATTGCAGTTGTATTGATCACAGGTTTTGCTTTTGTACCCGGACTGATTGTATTTGTAGCCTATGGTCTGTTACCCACTCTGGGGGCGTTATTCATGATGCGCCCGGATGGCGTCAGACAAAGCGCGCAATGGTTAGCTCTTGGTTTGGGTGCCTTAACCTTCATAGCACTCAGCATTGCAGCAATGATGCATGATGTTGGCATGAAGGAGTGGGTAAATATGTTGCTTACACCAATGTTTGAAGGCGTAGAGCAACAGATTACGGCAACCGGACAGATACCTTCCGGTGATCATGAGGCGGCTCAAATGCTTGAGCAAGGTCGCCAGATGATGGTAGCTATTCTGCCGGGTTTGATGGCTTTGGGATTATGGCTCACCTGGTGGAGCAATCTCGTATTTGCACGGCATTTTGCCAGCAAACACGATTTTTATCAGGGTGATATGGCAACCTTGTTAACACTGCGTTTTGGTAAGCCAATCGCTTATCTGTTTTTGGTTCTGCTGCTGTTGATGAACTTCACCGGTAGTGGTGATTTGCAATATTTAGCCAGTAACGCAGCCATCCTGACTGGTGGCATGTTAGCGATGCAGGGTGTTGCAGTTGGACATAGCTGGTTGAAAGCAAAGGGAATGATGCTTTCAATCGCCATGATGTATTTGATGTTACTCATTTGGTCGGTCATGATCATTCCCTTTGTGATCATTGGCCTGCTAGATATTTGGTTTGATTATCGCCGGAAAATACCGGCAGTTGGAGGATAAAATGCAATTAATTCTTTTGGAACGTGTTGAAGGTTTGGGAAATGTTGGTGATGAAGTCAACGTTCGCGCTGGTTATGGTCGCAACTTTTTGCTACCACAGGGTAAAGCAAGCGTCGCTGATACCGGCAACCGCAAAACCTTTGAACGTCGTCGCGCTCAACTGGAAGCAAAACAGGCAACAGTGCTGGAAACAGCTAAAACTGAAGCTGCCAAGCTTTCTGAACTAAGCCTGGAAGTTGTCCGTGCCACTTCAGATGGTACACATCTGTATGGTTCTGTGACCACCCATGAACTGGCTGAACTACTGAACGAAAACGGCCAGAATGTTGAGCGTCGTAGTATTCTGCTTGATGAACAGATCAAAACTGTTGGCGACCATAACTTCCGTGTACGTCTGCATCCTGATGTTACTGCAGAAATCAGCATCAAGGTTGAATCAGAAAAACACTGATCGCTAAACAAATCGCATTGAGTCAGCCGATTCCCCTCCGTACAGATACGCTCCGAGAGCGTATCCCGCCCCACGCATATGATGCAGAGCGGGCGGTACTGGGGGGAATCATGCTTGACCCTGAGGCACTGGAGCGCCTGGAAGGTACGCTGCAACCCGAGCACTTCTACGTTGAAGCCAATGCACGGGTATTTCATGTCATCCTTGAACTGGCGGGTAAAGGTCAGCCTGTTGATGCACTGACGATCAAAGATTATCTCGAACGAAGAGATGAGCTTGCTTCCTCTGGTGGAGAGGCCTATCTGGCGGAACTGGTGACGACGGTGCCCACTTCGGCCAATGTCAAACATTATGCCAGTATCATCCGCGAACGCTTTGTGCTGCGCGAACTGCTATCTGTCTGTAGCACTGTCTCTCAGGATGTTTATCAGGAGAGCAACCGAGAAGTAAACGAACATCTCGACACGGCTGAGAAAAACATTCTCGCTATTGCCGAATCATTCAACCGCTCACGCCCCTCTTTTAGCAAAATGAGCGATCTGATGCTTGAGACATATAGAGAACTTGAAGAGCGCTATGCCCAGAAAAAGGTGGTTACAGGCATACCTACTGGATTTTCTGATCTCGATATTCAGACCGCAGGTATGCAGCGCGGTGATTTGATTATTGTCGCTGGCCGCCCAAGTATGGGTAAAACTGCCTTCTCCATGAATCTGGCTCAAAACGCATCCATGCGTGGTGATGATGATAATTCCGGTATAGTGGCTGTCTTTTCACTGGAAATGTCCACCCAGCAGATCGCCATGCGCATGCTGGCCTGTGAAGCGCGTGTTGATATGTCCAACCTGCGCACTGGTCGTTTCTCTGCTGAAGACTGGCGCAAACTGGCTGCAGCCAGTGGAGCCCTGGCTGAATCCAATATTTTCATTGATGACACACCAGCCATTACAGTTATGGAATTGCGCTCCAAATGTCGCCGACTTAAACGTGAAAACAAAGGTCTTGATCTGGTTCTAATCGATTATATCCAGCTCATGTCCGGCCGCAGCAACTCTGAAAACAGGGCTCAGGAAGTATCTGAAATCAGTCGTTCACTTAAAAGTCTGGCAAAAGAGCTAAGTGTGCCGGTCATTGCCCTCTCCCAGCTCAACCGCTCACTGGAGCAACGCGCCGACAAACGTCCGATCATGTCCGACCTGCGTGAATCCGGCGCGATTGAGCAGGATGCCGATGTGATCATGTTTATTTATCGTGATGAGGTGTATAACAAAAAACCTGAAAATGAGGGATTAGCAGAGATTATTATCGCCAAACAACGTAACGGCCCCATTGGTGATGTGAAGTTAACCTTCGTACATAAATTCACCCGTTTTGAAAATCATGCCTCAGCGAGTTTCGACGACTGATTGTATTTGCACGCTCCTCATCTGCACAGATAAAGCTTTATTTTCACGCCACAAAAATAATAACTGCTAACATTCAACTGCCAGGCGACTTAATCCGCTATTCGGCACCAATGTGCTTACGGATGAGATGACTTAATTCAGTAATTGAAAATGGTTTACCAATAACAACTTCACCAACCAACGTTTCTTGATCACGTTCATCATAACCCGTTGCAAAGATGATCGGCGTTGCAGGCATGCGCTTGCGAATATTCATAGCAGCTTCCACGCCGCCCATAAGCGGCATCACCACATCCATGATGATCAGATCAATATCAATATGTTCAGTAGCCATAGCTACTGCCTGCTGACCATTCTCGGCGATAAGCACCTGATATCCAAGTTTTTCCAATACCGCTTTACCAGTAGTGACTAGATAGTGCTGGTCATCAACCAGCAGGATCGTTTCACCTTCACCCTTTTTCACAGACTCTGTTTTAGCCGATCTACCCGCTGAATGGTACGATGCCGACAAGGGTAGGTAGACATGAAACGTTGTTCTCTCAGATGCAATACTTTCCACTTCCACAAAGCCATGGTGTGTTTTTATCGCGCCATACACCATAGCGAGCCCCAATCCCGTTCCCTTATCCTGAGACTTGGTTGTGAAAAATGGTTCAAACAGGTGTTGAACATGCTCTTCGGGAATGCCGCTGCCATTGTCGGTAATAGTTAAATGAGCGTAATCAGTAGCAATAAAATATGGATGGGCTTCGATAAACACCTCATCCGGACAGAATGATTCAAGCATGCACTCAATAACAGGATCACTACAACCTTCAAGTGCATCCCGGGCATTATTCACCAGATTCATCACAACCTGCTGCAATTGAGAAGCATCAGCCTCAACCATTAAGGGCTGATTGCAAATATCAGAATGTATTAAAATATTTTCCGGTACAGAGATATTGAGCAGTTTCAGCGACTCCTTAAAGAAGGAGGTGAATGACAGTTCCTCCATACTGACGTTACCTTTACGTGAGAAAGATAATAGTTGTTTAATCATATTTGCTGCATGCGAAGAGAGATCCTCCATAGCATCCAGACGATGTATCAGATAAGGGTCATCTTTCACCCTGTTCTTCACCAGATAGAGGTTCCCGGTCATGCCTGCCAGCATATTATTAAAATCGTGTGCAATGCCGCCGACCAGTGTTCCAATGGCCTCCATCTTTTGCGCCTGTAAAAACTGAGCTTCCAGACCATCATAGGTACTCATATCCTGCTGAATACCGATGTAGTTCTTGATTGCTCCAGAGTCATCAAGAATAGGAGAAACCGCCATCAATGCCGGATAGAAACTGCCATCTTTCTTTTTGTCGATAACCCTCCCCTGCCATGCCTCACCATTACCCAACTTCTGCCACATTTCAGCATAAAAACGCTTATCCTGTTTACCACTACTCAAAATGCGCGGGTTTTTCCCAATCACCTCACTGGAGTCATAACCGGTAATTTGACAGAATGCCGCATTAACGAACTCAATATTTCCATCAGAATCGGTGATAAGAATAGCCTCGACTGTCTGTTCCATTGATCTGGATAACAAACGCACTTTTTCTTCAGCCATCTTCCGTTTCGTAATATCCCGAATCGTTGTCTGAAAAAGGCCACCTTCATCGTATTGAAAAATACTTGCAGACACCTCTGCCGGAAAAGATGGGCCAAGTTTTTTTCGAAATACGGCTTCAAAATTGCTCTGTCCATATTGTTTGCATTGCTCTATCTCCAATCTGGCATCTGCCAACGAACCATCTGCAAATAATGCAAACAGATTCATCTCTTGGAATTCCATCTGTGAATAGCCAAACATGTTCATTGCTTCGGCATTTGCACTGACAATATTACCTGAAGAAGCATAGATAAATATCGCATCATTGGAGTGATCAAACAGTAACTTAAATCGCTCCTGAGACTGCATGGATCTCTTACTTACCGTTGCCAACTGACGACGCCCTATCCCCAAACCAATGAATCCGATCAACCAAATAAACCCATGACGCATCATACTTTCTTGCTTATGCAGCTGTGCAGCAGCGATATACTTCTGCATTGGGATACTGACTGACAACCCTCCCCGAACATCCCCCTGCTTATAACCCTGCCTGGCATGACACTGCAGACAAGAGGCCTCCGTAACCATTGGGCGCATCAAACGCATTTGCAATTGACCATCAAGCTCCACAGCTTGGTGCACCTCCTTCACACCCTCTTCAAACGCTTCAAGTGCAGTGGTTTCCCATATATCGGCAGCATTAGCAGCACGAATTGGGTTTAAACCGGTAAGGTGTGCTGACAAGCCCAGGCGCTCTTCAAGCAACTCATTTAACTGGCGTGTCATGTAGGCAGGATTGACTAAGGTAAGTTTGATCCCGGCGGGTGATATGATATCTCGCTCTTTTACCACCCCTTCAAGGTATGGGTTAGGCACTGTTTTTTGGTCAACCTTGCCGTATACCCCCTGATGCCGAGCATTCCACGCCCTGGCGATGATGATATCTTCAAACCTTGTATTTGCTTCCTGTAGAGAAAAATGTTCGATATCCTGGTCGTAACCATGCCAATCCCAAAACAACGAGCCCCCGACAACTACCGACCAGAAAGAGGCTATAAGCCAAAACCATAAAACAATCGATTTTTTTATCTGACTCAGGCTCACGAGCTCTCCTCCATCAAGATCAAGAAAACACCATCATCATAATAAATGCATATGTCTTCAGAAGTTATAAAAACTCTTATCAGTATAGTTGAGTTAAAATGAATAACAATAATAAATACACGGTTATTTTTACACGTGGTTCACTTGTTATATTTTTCTTTCACATTTCTATTCTTTGCGTATGGTTGCTTTTAGAGGAATTCATGGAATAGCTGTGTGGCTTATAGTTATTTCACTCCTACAGAGTTCAACAGATGAGGAGATTCCTACAACAATACAACGTGGTTTTTCATGGACGAAAAAGATTTTAATAATGAACCGGTCACTGAAGAAGATTACGATCTTTTTTACGGCTTTGTGGATTCTATCTTCGAAGAAAAAAAACAGCATGAAGAGGGTGAAAAAGAGACCTCTTTATCTACCCCCGAATCTGAATGGAGTGCTGAACCCTTTGAAGAATTTATTGTAGGTGTACCTCAACCAGACAATGGTAAGTACTATTCACTCAACATCGTCTCCCCTGATAGAGCAGCATTACCTGGTGACATACACCCCAACCACTACGGAACCATCAGCGGTATGATTATCAGCATCACCCTGTGTGCAGCCTTTCTCTTCACCGTCTACTTCCTCACCAGTGAACCTGAGCCAAAAGTAGTGTCCAATGAACACCTCGATAACATTGAACAGAGCATCCGTGCCGTTGAAAACAATATGCAATCAGTCAATGCAATGATCACACAGATAGCTGAACGCAACAGCACTGTTCCCTCGCAGGAAAACGAAGTGCCTCATAGCGCTGCTCAATCAGAAACAGCATCAACGCATGCACTTGAATCACAGATACAAACCATGGTGAGTCAACTTGATCGCCTGAACAGCACAATGGGGAGCCCTCTTGCAATCAATAACATCGTACCCAATGGCCGATGGGTCATCAATGTAGCATCTTTCCGTTCCAAACAGCGCGCTCAAACCTTGCTTGAAGATATTCAGTCCATCCATCTACCAGTCGAAATGTTTACCGCCACAGTCAAAGGTACGCAATGGGTCCGTGTTCGTATCCCAAGCTTTAACAGCAGGTTGAAGGCCAGACAGTTTATGCTGGAGCTGGCTAAGCTGCTACCGGATAACCAGCCATGGGTAAGCCCTCGCTAAACGCATGCCTTCATTGTTTGAATTTCCATCTGCTTCTCCCGCCAGTTATCTGGCTGCATATAACCCTCCTACTTTTTTTGTATAAATGTATTCAAGAAATTCTATTATAGTACTACAATTACTCACAAATTATCATGTGCCACTGTTCGCTGTGCAGAAAGGCGCAGGGCAGCGCTTATGCGACCAACGGTCTGGGGGATGAAAGTTGTTTCAGAAAGCAAAGGGTCAACTGATTTGTTCGGAATTCCCTCACCTATGCCCTGACTTTGATCGGGATGACATATTTTGATGTGAGTTCGGGTATTTCAAAATCTGTAATGCCTTCAAACAGCTCATAATCATTTCCCTGGCCTCTTATATAAGGTGAGTTGGGTAACCAGTAGCCATAGATATAATCAATTGTTTTCCTGATTACCCATGAACCTCAGCCATTTTCAGAAGCTTTATAGGCATTGGTGGAGTTCGAAGTGCAACGTAGGTGAATCGCGCCAACATAT